>DASWVA010000084.1:0-11642 GCA_036401415.1 Streptosporangiaceae bacterium | reverse complement strand
GCGTGAGCGGCGCCCTGGCCGTTCAGGGCGGGAGCCTGTACGCCCTGGCCGGGACCGCGGGCCCGGGCTCGCGAACCGTCCCGGCCCCCGCCCGCCCGGCCAGCCGCACGCCCAGCCCGGCCGGTGGCCCCGAAAGCGAGGCTCCGACCAGCAGCGTGACCCCGGCCAGCAGCCCCGCGCCGAGTTCGAGCCCCACGGCCAGCGCGAGCCCGGCCCCGACGACGAGCCCGACCGTGAGTACGAGCCCGGAGCCCTCGGGCACGCCGACTTCGGCCGGCCCGGGCACGCCGACCACCGGGACCGGGACCAGCGCGCCCGTCGGCGGCCTGCTCCCGGCCAGCGCGGGGACCGCCCTCAGCCGGCAGTGAAGTAGTGGCCCTCGTCGAGGTCGGCGAGCAGCCCGGGCTGGACCGGCTCCCAGCCGAGGAGTTCCCGGGTGGCCCCGTTCGGCATCGTGAGGTCGAGCGTGATGAACGGGAAGGCCCGGAAGTGCTCCGCGGCCTGGCCGGCCGGGAGGCCGGCCGCCGGGAGGCCGAGGTGGCGGCCGATGGCCTCGGCGATCTCGCGCACCTCGACGCCCTCTTCGGCCGCGGCGTACAGCTGGGACCCGTCCGGCGCCTTGTCCAGCGCCAGCCGGAACAGTGCGGCGACGTCCAGGGTGTGGGCGGCGGCCCAGCGGTTGCCACCCTCGCCGGCGTAGCCGGACACCCCCGTGTCCCGGGCCAGCTTGATCAGCGTCGGGATGAAACCGATCCTGTCCCGCACGCTGTGGGTCACCGGAGGAACAGCGACGAGGATGGTGCGCACGCCGTGGCCGGCGAACCCGGCGATCGCGCGGGCGACGGCGGAGCGCGGATTGGCCTCGATCACGGCGTCGCGGCTGGCGTCACCGGTGGGGGTCAGGCCGACGCCGATGAGGGTCTTCCCCGTACCGGCCAGGGCATCGCCGAGAGCCCGCACGACGGCCAAGTCGGTGGCCACGGCTCCCGCGAAGTCGCCGGCGGTCATGGTGGCGTGGTCGAAGGCGAGGTGGATGACCGCGTCGGCGCCGGCGGCGGCCGCGCCCAGCCCGTCCAGGTCACCGAGCTCACCGCGGTACACGGCGGCGCCCATGGCCTGCACGGCGGCGGCCGAGGCGCCGGACCGGGCCAGGCCGGTGACCTCGTGCCCGGCCCGGATCAGTTCGGGCACCACGGCCGAGCCGATGTGACCACTGGCGCCAGTGACGAAAACATGCATGGGCAGCTCTCCCGGGAATCTGGTGCCGTCGCGGAGGCGGGACCACTGAAGTGACTTGGTAACGTCACTCTAGCAGGTGATTGTTACCGGGTCACATCATCTATTCTGTCCTGGTGGGCCGATGGGAACCGAACACCCGGGAACGGCTGGTGCGCGCCGCAATCGACCTGTTCACCGAGCAGGGCTACGACGCCACCACCGTCAGTGAGATCGCCGAGCGGGCCGGCGGCCTGAGCAAGATGACCTTCTTCCGGCACTTCTCGGACAAACGGGAGGTGCTGTTCGCCGCGGGCCAGGAGGCCCACAGCCAGATCCTGGCCGACGCGGTCGCGGCGGCGCCCGGGCCGGCCACCCCCCTGCAGGCCGTCGCCGCGGCCGTCGACGCCCTCGCGGCCACCTTCACCGACGAGCTGCGCGAGCCTGCGGCCCGGCTGCGCACGGTCATCGCGGCGCACAGCGAACTGCGGGAGCGCGCGGCGTCCAAGCACCTCGGCCTGGCCGCAGCCCTGGCCGGAGCCCTGGAACTACGCGGGGTCCCGGAGCTGACCGCGAGCCTGGCCGCGGAGGTCGGCCTCCGCGCCTTCGACCGCGCTTTCGACCGGTGGGCCGATCCGGCGGCCTCCCAGACGCTCACCGAACTCACCCGCGAGGCCCTCGGCGAGGTCCGCGCCGCGGCGGCCTCACTCAGTTAGGCCCGAAGGCCCGAAGACCAGGCCAGGCCCGGCCTGGCCGGGCTGGGCCTAAGAGCGGAAGCCATCCACGGCCGCGGCCCGAGGGAACTTCGGCCGGCCCGGGTCGCGGAGCACCGAGGTGATGCCGTCGCCGGTGACCGCGACCGCGTAGTACCAGCCCTGGGCCAGGTCGCAGCCGAGAGCGGCCAGCTGATCGGCCTGCTCGCGGGTTTCCACGCCTTCCACGGTCAGATTCAGCCCGAGCATGTGGGCCAGCCCGGCCAGGGCCGAGATGACCGGCTCCTCGGCCGGGCCGTCCGGCCACAGCTCCTTGATGAACGAGGCCGACAGCTTCAGCGAGCCGACCGGGAGCCGCCGCAGGTAAGCCAGGTTGGAATACCCGGACCCGAAGTCGTCGGCCGCGATGCGGACCCCCATCTCGGACAGCTTCTGCAGCGTCTCCAGGGGGCGGCTGTCCGCCCCGACCAGGGCGCTCTCGGTCAGCTCGAGCTGCAGCAGCTCCGGTGGGAGCCCGGTGCCGGCGATGATCCGGGCCACGTCAGTCACGAAGCCGGGGTCGGAGGCCTGCTGGGCCGACAGGTTGACGCTGATGAACAGGCTGTGCTCGGGCCGGATCCGGCGCCACTCGGCGGCCTGCGCGCACGCGGTCTCCATGACCCAGCGGCCCAGCGGGGTGATGACGCCGCTGGACTCGGCCGGCTCGATGAACGCCTCCGGGGACAGCATCCCGAGGGTGGGATGGTCCCACCGCAGCAGGGCCTCCACGCCGCGCAGGTCACCGCCGGGCAGGCCGACAATCGGCTGGTAGACCACCGTGAACTCCCCGGCCTCCAGGCCGGAGCGCATGGAGGTGGTCAGCGCCATCCGTGCACTGTCGGTGGCCTGGCGGGCCGGGTCGTAGACGGCCCAGCGGCCGGGCCCTTCGGCCTTGGCCCAGTACAGGGCGCTGTCGGCGGCCTTGACCAGGTCGGCGGCGTTGGCGTCGGCCGTGGGCCGCTCCACGATGCCGATACTGGCGGTCAGGCTGAGCCGGTGCGGGCCGATGCGGAACGGCTGCTCCAGCCGGGTGAGCACATCACCGGCCAGCGCGGCCATCGCGTCGATGCCGCCCGAGTGCTCGATGAGCAGGATGAACTCGTCGCCGCCGACGCGGGCCACGACGCCGGTCTGCTGGGTCATCCAGTCTTCCAGCCGCTGGGCCACCATCACCAGCAGCTCGTCGCCGACATCGTGGCCGAGCGTGTCGTTGACCGAGGTGAACCCGTCCAGGTCCAGATAGGCCAGGCCGATCCGGCCGGTGAGCTGGCCTGTCCCGGCTCCCCCGCCTCCCCCGGCCACGGCGGCGTCCAGCCGGTCCAGGAACAGCGCCCGGTTGGCCACCCCGGTGAGCGGATCGTGCCGGGCCTGGTGCCGCAGCTGAGCACGGAACCTGGCCTCGGCGTGGCGGCGGGCCTGCTCGGCGGCGCTCTCGGCCTCGGCCAGCGTGCGGTCGCGCAGAGCCCGGACGTAGCCGGCCGCCACGGCCTCCTGGACGGCGGCGGCCCGGGTCGCCGTGGCCTGAGCCGCGCCCGCTCCCAGATGACGGCCGATGACAGTGAGGCTGCGGCCGAGGACCGCGGGGTCGACGAGCCCGGCGTCGACCAGGGCGGTACCGATCTTGGCCGCCCGTTCGCGCGGGAACGGGCCGCTCAGCGCCACCGCCAGCACGTCGGCGGCCAGGGGGGCCAGCAGCCCGGTGATCTCATCGGGGCTCACGGGCAGTTCGGCCGCGCCGGCCAGCGCCGACGCCCAGTCGCTGGCGAACAGGCCACCGCGCTTGCCCGGGCTCTGCTCGTCCATGTCCTCTCCAGCTGGGACCGGGCCATGAGCCGCCCCGGCACGGTCATCACTGTTGGCGACCTATCGCGATCGTAATGATGCCTGCGGTGCAAAGCGAGACGGGACGTGATGTTATTCGCCGGGCTGGAACCGGGGCGGGCGGCGACCCGGCGCGCGTCACCTGGGCGGCGTCCGTGGCGCCTGCTCTCCGGCCTCGATGTCCGGCAGTCACCTACTAAGGTGCAGCGGGTGGCCAGGGTTCAGCGGGTGAGCAGCCGGAACGCACGGTTTCAGGAGTGGCAGGCACTGCTGGAAAACCGGCGCAAGCGGCGGCAGGCGGGCGAGTTCGTCGTCCAGGGCGTGCGCCCGATCACGCTGGCCCTGGAGCGGGGCTGGCCGGTGCGCGCGCTGATCTACGACGCGGACCGGCCGCTGTCCCGGTGGGCCAGCTCGGCCCTGGAGTCCGCCGCGGCCAGCCGGGCGGACCGGGTCGCGATGAGCGGGGAGCTGCTGGCCGAGCTGGGTGGCAAGGAAGCGGACGCGCCCGAGCTGGTCGCGGTGGCGGCCATGCCCGCCGACGATCTGGCCCGGATCCGGGTGGACGGCGGATTCCTGGGGGTGGCGTTCGACCGGCCGTCCAGCCCGGGCAACATCGGCACCGTGGTGCGGTCCGCGGATGCGTTCGGGGCGGCCGGGCTGATCGTCACCGGGCACGGGGCCGACCCGTACGACCCGCGGGCGGTACGGGCCAGCACCGGGTCGCTGTTCGCGCTGCCGGTGGTCCGGACCGACGGCCCGGCCGCCGTGCTGCGCTGGGCGCAAGCGCAGCGCGCGGCCGGGGTCCCGCTCGCCGTGCTCGGCACCGACGAGCACGGCGCCATCGACGTGGCTGCCCATGACCTGGCCGGCCCCACGCTGGTGGTGATCGGGAACGAGGCCAGCGGGCTCAGCGAAGCCTGGCGGGCCGCCTGCGACGTGATCGCCCGGATCCCGATCAGCGGTTCCGCGAGCTCGCTCAACGCGGCCAGCGCGGCCACCGTGCTGCTGTACGAGGCCGCGCGGCAACGGTCGCGGTAACCGCCGCGGCCGGCCGCGGCTACTTGACGGCCATCTCGCCCAGCTCTGACCAGTCGTCCTGGCCGACGGCCTGGCTGATGATCTTGGGGGTCGCGGCCAGGTGCGGCGGCAGCGTCTGCTGCGCCCGCTTGAAGTGGGCCGAGTTGACGTGGGCGGCTCCGGCGTCGCCGTCACGAAACGCCTCCACCAGCACGTACTCGTTCGGGTCGTCCAGGCTCCGGGACCAGTCGAACCACATGCAGCCTGGTTCCTCCCGGCAGGCCTGGGTGAAATCGTGCGTGAGCTCCGCCCACCGGTCGGCGTCTTCCGGACGCACCTGGAACTTGGCGGTGATGAAGATCATGGGGCCTCCTGGTCCGTGTGCCGCCCCCATGATCGCCCAGCCGGTCCGCGGTGTTAAGCCGCCGGGCGGACCAGACGCATATTGAGACAGCCAGCCGCGACTTACGGCACGGACCGTTCCGGAATAGCTGACGCTGAGACGGGTTAGTAACGACCGGACCCCTCATCAGCTCATCATCGACACCGGAAAGGACCTCATGGCCCAGAAGACCTGGTTCATCACTGGTACCTCGCGCGGCTTTGGCCGCGAGTGGGCGATCGCGGCGCTGGAGCGCGGCGACAAGGTGGCCGCCACCGCGCGCGACACCGCCGCCCTGGACGACCTGGTAGCCAAGTACGGCGACGCACTGCTGCCGATCAAGCTGGACGTGACCGACCGGGCCGCCGCCTTCGCCGCGGTCACGCAGGCCCACGACCACTTCGGCCGGCTCGACATCGTGATCAACAACGCCGGTTACGGGCACTTCGGCATGGTCGAAGAACTGAGCGAGCAGGACATCCGTGGCCAGCTCGAGACCAACCTGTTCGGGGCGCTGTGGGTCACCCAGGCGGCCCTGCCGTACCTGCGCGAGCAGGGCAGGGGCCACATCCTGCAGGTGTCGTCGATCGGCGGCGTCTCCGCGTTCCCGAACGTGGGCGCCTACCACGCGTCCAAGTGGGCGCTGGAGGGCATCAGCCAGGCGCTGGCCCAGGAGGTCAAGCCGTTCGGCATTCACGTCACGCTGATCGAGCCGGGCGGGTACGACACCGACTGGGCCGGCTCGTCGGCTCAGCGCTCGGCCGAGAACCCGGCCTACGGCACAACCCGCCAGCTGGCGGCCGAAGGGCGGGCCAAGCGGGTGGCCAAGCCGGGGATCCCGGCCGCGACCCGGGAGGCGATCCTGCGCATCGTGGACGCCACCACCCCGCCGTTGCGGGTGTTCCTCGGGGAGCAGCCGCTGAGCATCGCCACCGCCGACTACGAGTCCCGGCTGGCGACCTGGCGGGAGTGGCAGCCGGTGTCCGCGGCGGCCCAGGGCTGAGCGCCCCGTACGGCTGCGGTGACGCGGCGGGCTGGAACCCCGGGTCAGGTCGCCCGGGGTTCCAGCCACTTCCCGGCTGGGGCCGGGGCGTAGGCACGGAGCGCGGGCAGCACGTCGGCCACGGCGCCGACGTTGGCGATCAGGTCCAGGTTCTCCCGTTTCATGAACCCGTGACGGACCGCGTCACCGAGGAACGAGTGGAAGGCCGCCCAGTATCCGCTGATGTCCAGCGTGACGATGGGCTTGCGGTGCAGGCCGAGCTGAGCCCAGGTGGCGATCTCGGTCAGCTCTTCCAGCGTGCCCAGGCCGCCGGGGAGCGCGACGAACGCGTCGGCCAGTTCGAACATGCGTTGCTTGCGCTGATGCATGGAGCCCACCTCGACCAGCTCGGTCAGGTTCGGGTGAGCGATCTCCCGCTCCACCAGGTCCCGCGGCATCACCCCCACCACGCGGCCGCCCGCGGCCAGCGCGGCGTCGGCGACCAGGCCCATCAAGCCGACCCCGGCGCCGCCGTAGACCAGCGTCAGGCCGTGGCCGGCCAGTAGCTGGCCCAGGGCGCGGGCGGCTTCGGCGAACTCGGGGCCGGAGCCGGCCGACGAGCCGCAGTACACGCAGACGCCGGACAGGTTCACCCGCCACATGCTAAGTCGCGGCGGGGCCGGGTGGGTTAGGGTCGGCCTGACATGACCGTGGTGACCAGATGCCCCTGACCCTCACCGAGGCGCTGGCGCTGCTGGCGGCGGGGACGGTGGCCGGGATCGCGAGCACCGTGATCAGCCTGGCTTCGCTGGTGTCCTATCCGGTGCTGCTGGCTCTGGGCCTGCCCCCGCTGACCGCGAACGTGACCAACACGGTGTCGCTGGTGCTGACCGGGGCGGGGTCGGCGATCGGCTCGGGACCGGAGCTGACCGGCCAGGGCGCCCGGGTCCGCCGGTTCGGCCTGGTCACCGCGCTGGGCGGGGCGTCCGGGGCGGCGATCCTGCTGCTCACCCCCGCGCACAGTTTCGAGCTGGTGGTTCCGGTGCTGATCGGCGGGGCCGCGATCCTGCTGCTGGTCCAGCCCCGGGTGAAGAGCCTGTCCGCCCGGGCGGACAGCGAGCGCAGCGCGGTCCTGACCGCGGCGCTGTTCGCATCCGCGGTGTACGTGGGATATTTCGGCGCGGGGGGCGGCGTGCTGCTGCTGGCCGTGCTCGGGATGATGCTGGACGAGGCGCTGGCCCGGCTGAACGCGATCAAGAACGCGCTCAGCGGCCTGGCCAACCTCGTGGCCGCCGCGGGGTTCGCGATGTTCGCCCCGGTGCGCTGGTCGTTCGCCCTGCCGCTGGCGGCAGGGTTCCTGATCGGCGGGTGGACCGGTCCCAAGCTGGTGCGCCGGATGCCGTCGGAGCGACTGCGAGTGGTGGTCGCCCTGGCCGGGGTGGGCCTGGCGGTCAGGCTGGCCTGGATGGCCTACCGGTAAGGCCGGCTCAGCCCGGGTACTTCGGTCATGGCGTCATTTCAGGCAACGAAAACCACCATGGCCAAATAAAATCCCTCCCCTCTGAGATTGCATGGGTCTACCCTGTCACCAACATTAAATGCGGGGCGCGTCTCCGGGGAGTACAGCTATGGCAGCGTTCATCCTCATTGTCCTGATCGCCGGGTTCGGTTATTTCGTGTCCCTGCGAATCCACCCGTACCGGCGCTGCCCCGCTTGCACGAAGTCGCCCGGACGGCACTGGGGCAGCGTCTACTCCTATGGTTACCGGCGCTGCCGGGCATGCGGCGGCACGGGCCGGAAAGACCGGCTCGGCGCGAAGATCTTTTTCCGCGGCACCGGCAGCACAGGCGGCTCCGGGTCAGATTAGGCCCGGCCGAGAGCGAATTAACCGAAATCAGCTAAACCGGTGGGCGGCCGGAATTGGCAGCTCTATCGGCCGTGCTCGCGGCCCGGCCGCTCAGGCTTCTCGCGCGGGAATGACGAATACCTTGCCGTTGACGCCATTCTCGACCGCCTCGTGCGCGGCGGCGATATCGTCCAGCGGGAAGCGGTGCGGCGGCAGCGGGGACAGCGTCCCCGCCTCCAGCGCGGCGGTGACGTCGGCCGCCCCCTGCTCCAGCGCGGCCTGCGGGACGCCGTACAGCAGCACGAAACGCAGGGTGACGTTGGCCGACATGCAGGCGCGGACCGGCAGGGTGGGGTCCGCGCCGTCCGCCGCGTAGGTGACGATCACGGTCTCCGGGCCGGACAGGGCCAGGTCAGTGTCCAGGTTGGCGCTCAGCGCCACCTCGACGATCCGGTCCACCTGCGCGGCGAACGGCCGCACCTGCGCGGCGACGTCGCCCTCGCGGTAGTTGACGACCAGGTCGGCGCCTGCCGCGCGGGCCAGGGCACCCTTGGGCTCGCTGCTCACCGTGGCCACCACCGTCGCCCCGCCGTGCTTGGCCCACTCGATGGCGAAGTGGCCGACCGCGCCCGCCCCGCCCTGGACCAGCACCGTCTTGCCGGTCACCGGCCCGTCGGCGAACACGCAACGGTGCGCGGTCAGGGCGGGTACGCCCATGCTGGCACCGAGTTCCATGCTGGCCCGGCTGGGCAGCCGGACCGCCCGGTTCGCCGGGACCACGGTCCACTCGGCGGCCGTACCCCAGCGCCGGCCGGCGGCGGCCAGGTACAGCCACACGCGCTGCCCGGTCCGGGCCGGGTCCACACCCTCGCCGACCTTGTCGATGACGCCGGCCCCGTCCTGGTCCGGGATCTGGAAACCGTCGATCGGGCGCGGGACGGCGCCGGCCCGCGCCTTGACGTCGGTGGGGTTGACGCCGGACGCGTGGACCCGGACCCGGACCTCCCCGGGGCCCGGCTCGGGCCGCTCGATCCCGGTCACCTGGAGCACGTCCCGCGCGGGTCCGGTCTTCTCATACAGTGCGGCTCTCATGGCCCCATTGTCCTCCCCGGTCCTCGGCGCGGTCCGGCGGCCGCGCACCCGGTAGGATCGCCAATCGTGGAACAGCGGGTACTGGGCAGGACGATCCGGCCGGTTTCGGTGATCGGGCTCGGCACGTGGCAACTGGGCGCGGACTGGGGTGAGGTCAGCGAGGGCGACGCGCTGGGCGTGCTCCAGGCGGCGGTCGAGTCCGGGGTGACGTTCCTGGACACCGCGGACGTGTACGGCGACGGCCGCAGCGAGCGGATCATCGGACGTTTCATCGCGGGCAACGCCGGCCAGGGCCTGACCGTGGCGACCAAGATGGGCCGCCGCGCCGACCAGGTGCCGGGCAACTACACACTGGAGAACTTCCGGGCGTGGACCGACCGGTCCCGGGTCAACCTGGGTGTGGACACGCTGGACCTGGTCCAGTTGCACTGCCCGCCGGCGCCGGTGTTCGCCAGCGACGAGGTGTTCGACGCGCTGGACACGCTGGTCAGCGAGGAGCGCATCGCGGCCTACGGAGTCAGCGTGGAAACAGCCGACCAAGCCCTGACCGCGATCACCAGGCCCGGCACCGCGAGCGTGCAGATCATCTTCAACGCGTTCCGGCGCAAGCCGCTGGATCAGGTGCTGCCCGCGGCGGACGCGGCCGGGGTGGGCATCATCGCCCGGGTGCCGCTGGCCTCCGGGCTGCTGTCCGGGCGGTACACCCGCGACACCCAGTTCGGCCCGAAGGACCACCGGAACTTCAACCGGCGCGGCGAAGCCTTCGACGTCGGCGAGACGTTCTCCGGAGTGGACTACGAAGCCGGAGTTGAGGCCGCCCGCGAGTTCGCCGCGCTGGCCGCAGGGGGCGCCACCGCCGCCCAGACCGCGCTGCGCTGGATCATCCAGCAGCCCGGCGTGACCACGGTCATCCCGGGTGCGAGCAGCGCGGAGCAGGCCCGGCAGAACTCCGTCGCCGCCGGCCTGCCGCCGCTGGACCAGTCCACCCTGAATGCCATCGAGAACCTGTACGACAAGTACTTCCGCGCGTCTGTCCACAGCCGCTGGTGACCGCGGACACCTGGGCCACGGTCGCGGACCTGGGCACCGCGCTGGGCACGCTGATCCTGGCCGTGGCGACGTTCTCCGCGGTCCGGTCGGGCAACCGGACCGCCCGGGCGGCCGAGCAGTCCCTGCTGACCAGCCTGCGGCCGCTGCTGATGCCGTCCAAGCTGAGTGATGACCCGCTGAAGGTGAACTTCGGCGACGACAAGTGGCTGGTGGTGCCGGGCGGCAGCGCCGTGGCCCAGATCGGCGGCGGGAACGGCACGCAGGGGCCGGCCGACGGCGTGATCTACCTTTCACTGTCGCTGCGTAACGTGGGGAACGGGATCGCCGTACTGCACGGCTGGCGGCTGAGCCCCAGCCAGGTCCTGACGGGCGCCGACGCGATGCCGCCGCTGAGCGAGTTCCAGATGCAGACCCGCGACATGTACATCCCGGTGGACGACACCGGCTTCTGGCAGGGAGCGATCCGGGACCCGGCCGATCCGCGCCAGGCGCCGGCCCGGAAGTTCATCGAGAGCCGGGACGGCTGGGTGGTGGACCTGCTCTACGGGGACCACGACGGCGGCCAGCGGGCCATCAGCCGGTTCCGCTGCCAGCACCGTCTGGCGGTGGACGGCAGGCCGTCCGGAGGCGACGGCGGCCAGGCGGGCGGCGGGGACGCGGGGCATCAGACGGACGGCCCGGGCGTCTGGCTGGCCACGGTGGTCCGGCACTGGACCATCGACCGGCCCGATCCCCGGTTGGCGGACCGTCCCCCCAGGCAGTAGCGGCGGCCGGTGCGCCAGATCTAACGATCTTCTTAGCGCCAGCGGGCAAACGGTTCTCGGCGTCGATCACCTGTGCACAATCAGCGTGAGAGCGATAGCTCCGCAGCCTGGGGAGACGCTGATGAGTACCTGGCCGACGACCCGGAAACGGCCCCTGGGCCGGCACACCAGCCTGATCGACGGCGGGGACGACCCCGGCCGGGATGACCCCGCCGGGGCGGGCGCGACGTTCGGCGGCTGGCTTCCGCCGGACCCGGCTGGACGGCGTGATGGCGCCGGGCCGCCTGGATGGCCCGGCGATCGCGGTTCCGGCCCGATGGCGGAGCCGTCCAGCCCGGGGAGTACCGGCACCCGGGTGTGGATCCGCGGGGAAGACCCGGGCCGGGACCCGGGCCCGGACACCGTGATACTGGGCGATACGGGCCCGTTTCACCAGCCGCGCCCCGGCGCCGGCCTCAGCCACCCGGGCCCCCCGGCGCCGTGGCACCGGGCGCCGTGGTCCCGGGCGCCGTGGTACCGGGCGCGCTGGTGGCTGCTGGCGATGACGGCCGGCCTGATCGCGCTGATCTGGGTGGGTATCGCCGAAATGCCGCCGCTGCTGGCCGCAGTGGGCATCGACGCCCCGCCCGCCTGCCAGCTGTGCCAGTTCCCCCTCCCTTCGTCCCCACCGGTGGGCCCGGGCACGGGCTCAGCCCCCGCGGTGTCCTCCCTGGCGCCACC
>DASWVA010000083.1:0-3254 GCA_036401415.1 Streptosporangiaceae bacterium | reverse complement strand
TGGCCGTCAAGCTGGCCCGGAAGTACAGCAAGGCGCAGATCCTGCAGATGTACGCCGAGGTCGCCTACTACGGCAACAACTACTACGGCCTGGAGTCGGCCAGCTGCGGGTACTTCGGTGTCCGGCCGTCCCAGCTGAGCTGGCCCGAGGCGGCGCTGCTGGCCGGCGCAGTCAACGCGCCCACGGCCGATGATCCCCGGACCAACCCGGAGAACGCCCGCAACCGTGAGGTCCACGTCGTCGGCCGGCTGGTCGCGGTGGGCGTGCTCACCGCCGCCCAGGCCCGGACCGTCCTGGCCCAGAGCCTGGACCTGGTTCCCGAGGGCACGGGCTGCCACTCCGGGTAGGCAGCACAAGAGCCCGCCCACCCAGCGGTGGACGGGCTCGGAGCGGACGTTAGCGGGTCAGTTGACCGACGGCTCCGGGTGCACGCTCTCCTGGTCCTGCGACCCTCCGGCGGAGATCTCGGTGACATCCCCGTGAGCCTCGCCGTGGCCGGTGACGACCGGCATGACCTGCTCGGCCAGCGACGGAGCCTCCTCCACGGCCAGGAACACCCACTTGCGGTAGGACCACAGGCGGAACAGCGTGCCGAGGCCGATGCCGACGATGTTGGCCACGTTGTAGGCCACGCTGTCGGTCCGGTGCAGCCCGTAGTGCGCGATGGCCACCACGGCTTCCTGCATGCCGAGGCCGACCACGTTGAGCGCGAGGAACATCAGCGTCTCGCGCTGCAGGCCCTTACCCTGGCGGTGCTTGAACGCCCAGTGCCGGTTGCCGAGAAAGGTGACGACCGTGGCCACCACGTAACCGACCAGGATGGCGGTGAGCGGGCCGACCCCCAGCTTGAGGTGCAGCACGTCGGTCACGCCGAGCTGGACCACGAAACCGATGCCGCCCACGATGCCGAACTTCAGGATCTCGTGGATCAGCGCCGTGCAGCGGTGGTAAGTGTCGCGGATGTGTTTCACCAGGTCGACGGTCCTTTCGTGCCTCGCTTGGGGCCATGGCGGATCGTGTACCGAGGCTACCCGGCGTAGCTGACTCACACCGGCCGGGGGCGGAAAACGGTTATCGAATTGTCAGACCCCGCAGGTAGCCTCACCAGAGTGCCGCACCCTGACCACGCCGAAGTTCTCATCCAGGCCAGCCGCCTGACCAAGCAGTTCGGGGACTTCACGGCCGTCGACGGCATCGACTTCCGCATAACGCGGGGGGAGGCGTTCGGGTTCCTGGGGCCCAACGGGGCGGGCAAGTCCTCCACCATGCGCATGATCGGCTGCGTGTCCCCGCCGACCAGCGGCCAGCTGGCCATCCTGGGCTGGGACCCGGTGACGCAGGGCCCGGCGATCCGGTCCCGGCTGGGCGTGGTCCCGCAGGAGAACACGCTCGATATCGAGCTGACCGTGCGGGAGAACCTGCTCGTCTACGGCCGCTACTTCGGCCTGCCCCGCGCGGTGATCCGGGAGCGGGCGGCCAGCCTGCTGGACTTTGTGCAGCTCAGCGACCGGGCTGAGGACCGGGTGGAGCCGCTGTCGGGCGGCATGAAGCGGCGCCTGGTCATCGCCCGCTCGCTGATCAACGAGCCCGACATCCTGCTGCTGGACGAGCCCACCACCGGGCTGGACCCGCAGGCCCGGCACATCGTGTGGGACCGGCTGTTCCGGCTCAAGCAGCGCGGCGTCACGCTGATCCTGACCACGCACTACATGGACGAGGCCGAGCAGCTCTGCGACCGGCTGGTGGTGATGGACGGCGGCCAGATCGTGGCCGAGGGGTCGCCCCGTGAGCTGATCGGTGGTTACTCGACCCCCGAGGTGCTGGAGCTGCGCTTCGACCCTGCCGACCACGAGCAGGCCGCCGAGAAGCTGGCCGCCCAGCTGGACGGGCCTCACCGGGAGGAATCGCTGCCCGCCGAGCGGCTCGAGGTCCTGGCCGACCGGGTGCTCATCTACACCCGCGACGGCGATCAGGCCCTGGCCGCGGCCCGCGCGCTCGGGCTCGAGCCGGTCACCTCGCTGGCCCGGCGCAGCACGCTGGAGGACGTGTTCCTCCGGCTGACCGGCCGCCAGCTGGGGGACTGATGGCCGTGCCCACGGTGGCCGCGCCCACGGCAGAGACCGCGGCCGCCAGCCGTCCCTGGTCGTTCGCGTCCCGCGAGCTGCGGTTCTGGCTGACCGACTACCGGCGGACCTGGCGCGGGTCAGTGATCTCCAGCGTGCTGGGCCCGGTGCTGTACCTGGGCGCGATGGGCGCGGGCCTGGGCACCCTGGTCAACCGGCACTCCAGCGCCAGCCTCGGCGGTGTCACCTACCTGGCCTTCATCTCACCCGGCCTGCTGGCCGCCACGGCCATGCAGACCGGGTTCGGCGAAGCCATGTACCCGGTGCTGGGCTCGGTCAAGTGGGTGTCGAACTACTTCGCCGCGGTGGCCAGCCCGCTGCGCCCGGCCGACGTGTTCCGCGGCCACCTGATGTTCGTCACGCTCCGGCTGTTCATGAACTGCGGGATCTTCCTGGCCGTGATCGCGGCGTTCGGGGCGGCCCGGTCGCCGATGGTCATCGCGGCCCTGCCGGTGGCCGTGCTGACCGGGCTGGCGTTCGCGCCCGCGCTGATGGCCTGGTCGGTGACCCGGACCACGGACGTCAGCTTCAGCGTCCTGATGCGGTTCGTGATGGTGCCGCTGTTCCTCTTCTCCGGCACGTTCTTCCCGGTCAGCCAGCTCCCCGGCTGGCTGCAGCCGGTGGCCTACGTCACCCCGCTGTGGCACGGCGTGGCCCTGTGCCGCGCGCTCGCCCTGGGCACCGCCGACCCGGCGGGCGCGGCCGTCCACGTCGGCTACCTGCTGGTCCTGGCCCTGGCGGGCTGCGCTGCCGCCCAGGTCACCTACCGCAGGCGCCTTCATGAATAACGCTGAACGGTCCGTGGCGGCGAGCGGCCCGTCGCTGCAGTGGCTGCCACTGCCCGGGCTCTCGCTGGTGGAGCGGAACGCCCGCGCGTACCGGCACCTGTGGATCCTGCTGCTGACCGGGATACTGGAACCGCTGTTCTACCTGCTGTCGGTCCGGGTCGGGCTCGGCCACCTGGTCGGCGCGGTGACCGGGCCCGGCGGCCGGCCGGTCACCTACACCGCGTTCGTGGCGCCCGCGCTGCTGGCCACCTCGTCGATGAACGGCGCGGTGTACGACTCCACCTTCAACGTGTTCCACAAGCTGAAGTACGTCAAGGTCTACGACGCCGCGCTGTCCACCCCG
>DASWVA010000082.1:0-4580 GCA_036401415.1 Streptosporangiaceae bacterium | reverse complement strand
GGCCGCCGGCGACGTCGGTGACCCAGTGGTGAGTCGGTTTGTCGATAATCAGCGCCTGGACGGCTAGGCGTCGATGTCACGCAGCGACGAGGCCGCCTACCCGCGGGCGCCTCACCGCACGCGGCGAGTGCCCCGGTGCCGCCGCCACCAGCGGATCAGCACCCACATACCGTGCCGCGTGCGGAACACCGTCACGCCGGGCCGGGCCGGCCCCGGGCCGACGGGCTGGCCACGGTGCTGGTGCCAAGCGGCCAGACCGGTGACGAACGAGTCCGGGTCACCGCCTGCATCGGGGTGGTGGGCCCGGACCCAGGCCCGGAACTCCCGCCGCTCCTGCGCTCCCGGATCGCCGTCCGGCACATCGGGCACGGGGTTGCTAGTCCCGGGCCACGCTGAAGGCCCGCGCCAGGCCGGCGCCCATGGCGTCCGCGCCCGGCATTGGTGGCCTCTCGCTAGGGTGTGTGCTCACGCCTGACTCCTCGGAAGACGGCTCAGGGGCTAGAACACAAGCTGGCCCGTAACACCCACGCTACCGGGTATAAAATCTAAGTCACACGCGCGCTACGGCCACGGATTGCAGGTAGCTGGCCGCCATGGCCGGGTCCATGAACCAGGTGAAGAAGTCACGCGGATCGTTGAACCCGTTGGCGAACCGGTCGGCGATCTGCTGGTGCTGGCCCGCGGCGCCCAGCACCTGCACCGCGTGCGGCGGGGGCGGCTGCAGCATAGCGTTCGTCCAGGTCGTCGGGAACTGGACGTAGTCCCAGAAGCGGTCGAAGGTGTGCTGCATGAACTCCTCGCCGTATGGCCGGTCGCCGTGGCTGAGGATCTGGTCCAGGTAGATGGCCGCGCACTTACTGGCGTTGTTGGAGCCCTGCCCGGTGATCGGGTCGTTGGCCACCACCACGTCGGCCATGCCCAGGGCCGTGCCCCCGGACGGCAGCCTGCCGACCGGGAACCGCACGACCGGCGCGTACCGGCCGGCCAGTGTGCCGCCCCAGTCGGTCAGTTCGACGCCGCGGGCCCGTTCGAACTCCCACGGCACGAACTGCTCCATCAGCTGGAGCATCAGCCGCAGGTGGTCCTCGGGCCGGCGCACGCCGGAGAAACAGTCCAGCGGGCCACCCGGAATGCCTTCGAAGAACAAGATGTCGCACGGCCCGGTCGTGGTCAGGGCAGGCATGACGAACAGTTCCCCGACGCCCGGAATGAGGTTGAACTCCACTGTGGCCAGATCTCCGCGTTCCGGCCGGCGGCCCAGGCCCCGGACGTAGACCACGGACAGGGCCCGCTGCGGCGCTGTGTACGGGGAGTGCGACGGATCGCGGCCGAACAGCTGGACCAGTTCACCTTTGCCTGCGGCCACGATGGTCAGGTCGTAGCGGCCCACCAGCCGGTCCAGGTCGGATACGGTCACGCCGTGAATGACGAGCTTGCCGCCGCGCTCCTCGAACGCCTCCATCCAGGCGGGCATCTTGACCCGCTGGTCGACCGACTGCGCGTAGGCGTCGAGGCGCCCGGCCCAGTCCAGGGCCAGGCGGCCGTCCGGGCCGGCCAGGCTGAACCCGATGCCGCCGAGGTGCGGCCCCTCGTCCTGCCAGAAGCTGAGCCCGAGGTCGCGCTCGTGCTGGAGCGCGGCGTCGAACATGGCCTGAGTGGACATGACCCGGCCCGCGTGGATCTCGTCCGGGGTGCGCGCCGACATGAGCGTCACCTCGTAGCCGTTCAGGAGCAGCCCGTGAGCCAGCTGCAGGCCGGACTGGCCCGCCCCGACGATAAGGATCTTCCTTGTCACCGTCCACCTCCCGCTGAGCGAATGGCCATCTACACCAGGATCGCTGGCCCGGTGAAGTTCATCGCGTACCGGACCAGCTCCACCAGGGTGTAGATCGCCGACGCGGTATCCCTCGCGTCGCAGGTGAGCAGCGGGACGTCGGGGCCGATCGCGAGCGCGGACCGGACGTCGTCCAGCTCGAACGGAAGGATCCCGTCGAAGCAGTTGAGCGCCACGATGAACGGGGCGCCGGGGGAATTTTCGAAGTATTCAACGGCCGGAAAGCAGTCCGCCAGCCGCCGCGGGTCGGCCAGGATCACGGCGCCCAGGGCGCCGCGGATCAGGTCGTCCCACAAGAACCAGAACCGGTCCTGCCCGGGCGTGCCGAACAGGTAGAGGGCCAGCTCCTGGTCCAGGCTGACCCGGCCGAAATCCATGGCCACGGTGGTGGTCATCTTCTCCGGGGTGGCGGACAGGTCATCGGTTTCCCGGCTGGCCTCGGTCATCAGGGCCTCGGTCGTGACCGGCTCAATCTCGGAGATCGCCCGGACGAACGTCGTTTTCCCGGCGCCGAACCCTCCGGCGATAACAATTTTGGTGGAGACGGCGGTAGGCGACAGCTCAGTGCCTGATGGTCTGGAGACCACGAAGAACCCTTTCGAGCAGTACGTGTTCCGGCACCCCGGCGCCGGCGGCGCTCGGGTGGATGCGGACCCGGCCTTCGTCAGCGAGATCGCTGATCAGGACCCGGGCCACCCCGAGCGGGATGTCCAGGTCGGCGGAGATCTCCGCGACCGAGCGAACGCCGCGGCACAGTGCGTAGATCTCCCGTGATTCGGCCGTCAGCGCCTGGTGGACCCCCAGGTCGTAGTCGGGTACCGACACCAGCGTCTCGAGCAGTAGCGGCAGCCGGGCCCTGGTCCGGCCGCCGGTGATGGCGTAGGGCCGGACGCGGGCGCTTCTAAGCAGCACACCAGTCACCATGACCGCCTCCTCTCATGAGACCCGGGCCGCACGCGCTTCACCGCGCAGCTCCTGGCGAATTTGCGATGTGAGCACATGACCTGAGCTTTCGACCAGCCGCGTCATCTGGTAGGCGACAATTTTCATGTCGCAGCCCGCGCTGGCCAGCGTGGCCAGGCAGGATCCGTCACTGATGGCCATCACGAACAGGTAGCCGCGTTCCATCCGGACCATGGTCTGGTTACTGCCGCCCAGGCTGAACAACCGGGCGCTGGTCTCGGCCAGGCTGCGGGTGCCGGACGCGACCGCGGACAGCTGCTGCGCCCGCTCGCCGGTCAGCTCGTCCGAGGCGATCAGAGCCAGCCCGTCCGCCGACACCACGACGGCGTGCCTGACCCCGGGCACCTCGGCCACGAACTTGTTCACCAGCCAGGTCAGCGACTGCGCCTCGCTGCTGAGCGCATTCACGTCGGTTCCGCCTCGGTACCCGGCTGGCCGTCGGCGGGCCCGGGCCGTTCGCCCGGCTCCGGGCCGAGCCGGGGAAAACCGTTGCTGTGACGAACTTCCGGTGCCGTAGCCCGGGCCTCGCTCTGACCCAGCCGGAAGTCGGCCAGCTCCGTGCGGATCTGATCCGCCCGCGAATCGCCCGCGTCCGCCCTGGGCGCCCCGGCAGGCAGTGGCGCGGGCGGGTTCACCGCGGTGGCGCGGCCCGGGGCCCGCCGGGGCAGCATGGACGGGTCGGCGGGGGAGAAGCGCGGGGCCGGGCCCGGGGGCGGCTCCTGCGGCGCGGCCGCGGACCGGGGCACGGCCCGGGCCGGGCGGGCGGGACGGCCCGGGGCCACAATGGGCTGTGGCTGGGTGGACGGCCTGCGCGTGATCCGCGACGGCGCTTCCGGGTCGGCCATGATCAGCCGGGCCGGGGTGATCACGTTGGCGGTGATGCCGCCGTGGGGGCGTTCCCGGAGCTGGACCCGGATACCGTGCCGCTGGGCGAGCCGGCCCACCACGTACAGGCCCATGCGGCGGGTCACGGACGGGTCGACGACCGGAGTGCGTCCCAGCCGCATGTTGATGCCGGCCAGCTGATCGGCCGGGATGCCGATGCCGGAGTCCTCGACGCTGACCACCATCGTGCCGTCGCCGGTCCGTTCGGCCCGGACGACGACCGGGGCGCTCTCGGGTGATTTGGAGGTCGCGTTCTCCAGCAGCTCGGCCAGGATGTGGCTCAGGTCGTCGGCGGCCACGCCCGCGATCCGCACGTTCGGCAGTGCGGTGATCTGCGCCCGGCCGTAGTCGGTGATCTCGGAGACCGCGGCCCGGGCCACGTCGAGCAGCGGCACCGGCTCGAGGTCCCGGACCTGCATGTCGTGCCCGGCCAGTACGAGCAGATTCTCGCTGTTACGCCGCATCCGGGTGGCCAGGTGATCGACCCGGAACAGCAACTCCAGCTGGCCCGGGTCCTCCTCGCTGCTCTCCAGCTTCTCCACCACCTGGAGCAGCGACTCGACCAGAGTCAGGTCGCGCAGGGCGAGGCCGCCCAGCACCCGGAACAGCAGGTCCTCGCCCTCGTTGCCGCCGGTGCCGTTACGGGTGGGGGCCGGTGGCGGGGCGCTGGCCGCGGCCGTGGCGCGAGGAACGAACCGTGCTTCCGGCATCGGCGTACTCACGGTGCCGGGGTCAGCGGACGGCTGGGCGGCGGCCTCGGCCGGCTGCGAATCTGCGGGCCGGAACGCGGCCAGATGCTCCTGGGCCGCCGCGTGGTCGGCGTCCAGGCGGCCCGGGCCCAGTGCGCGGTGCTGCCCCCGGATGACGGTCGCGATCCCCGGATCGCCGCCGTCGGTCT
>DASWVA010000081.1:0-11314 GCA_036401415.1 Streptosporangiaceae bacterium | reverse complement strand
GACCGCGCTGGTCCTGGCCCCGCCAGTGCTCGGCTGGGCTGAACGCCGGCCACCGATGGACCCGGTGCGCTATGTTGCCGCCCGGTTGCTGGACGATGTGGCCTACAGCCTCGGGGTGTGGCGGGGCTGCCTGCGGCACCGCACGGCCCGGCCGCTGCTGCCCAGGCTGGCCCGGCGGGTGCCCGCCGGGCCGCCAGTTCCTAGCGGCGGTTCCTGAGCGCTAGCAGGGCGAAGATCCCGCCCTGCACCGGCCGGGCCTGGAACCCGGCCTGGTTGCCGCTGATCGTGTCGTACAGGTCGCTGAACGGCACCCGGTTCGGCGTGGTGTTGGCGTAGGTGTAAACCTGCTCGATGAGCTGCTGGCTGACCGGGTGGTCCGACAGCCAGGCCGCCGTGAACAGCTCCCAGTCGGACTTGGCGTAACTGTGCGGAATCTGCAGCGGCAGCCCGAACAGGTTGCTGACCCGCGGGTACCAGGCCGCCTGCTCGGCCAGCACCGACGCCGGGACCAGCCCGGTGCCCAGCAGCCGGTCCGCGAACCCGTTGTAGGTGGTGCCCCAGGTGCCGTCGCCGCCATCGGCGCCACCGTAGGTCAGGTCCAGGTGGGCGCCGGACGGGTCCTGGGCGTGCGCGGCCCAGTAGGCGATGAACTGCCTGGCCTGGGCGGTGTAGCTGGCCGCATCGGCTGTGTTCCCGGCCGCCTTGGCGATCTGCCCCATGGCCGCGACCGCGATGATGGCCTTGAGGGCCAGGTTCACGCTGTGGGCGATCTGGCCGGCGAAGTCGTCGGTCTGGTTCTGGAAGCCGGGGTCGGGCAGGCTGGCCACCAGGTAGTCGGCCCACTGCTTGAGAATCGGGTAGTGCGCGGTGGCGAACGCCCGGGCCGCCGACGGCGCCTGCTGGATGTAGGCCGCGGCCATGATCAGCATGTTGCCGGACTCTTCGACCGGCATGTTCTCGCCGCCACCGTCGTTGTGCCCGTCGGCCACCGGGTAGGCCGAGCCGAGGTCGTGCGGGGCGAACTGTTCCGGCCAGTTCCCGGACTCGGCGTAGGCCAGCAGTGGGGCCAGCAGCAGGGCCAGGTAGGCCGGGTCGGCGTATACCCAGGCCGGGGAGGCCGGGTACAGCACGTCCACGGTGGACACGTTGCCGTCGCTGGAGATCTCCTTCAGGAACGCCCACGGCTGACCGTCCGGCCCGGCCACCAGTTCGGTGCCGCCGTAGGCCTGCCGCAGCGCGATCGCGCACAGCCCGGCGTAGGCGGTGCCGCCCGCGGCCCGGGCGTCGCTGCTGATCCGGTGGTCCAGGCTGGCGGCCCGGCGCTGGGCCGCGGCCAGGTCGCCGTGGAAGAACCCGAGCATGTCCTGCCAGGAGGAGAACTGGGTGCTCCACCATGGGGCCAGGTCCTGGCCCAGGTAGCTGACCGCGGGCGTGCGGGCCAGCCCGATCGACAGCGGAACGGTCCGGGCTGACCCGCCCAGCTGGCCCAGGTCGGCGCAGAACGCGAACACCGGCCAGTTGTCGCTGATGGCCCGGTAATCCGTGTCGCTGCGGTCAGCCAGCTTGCCGGTGTTCACGAACTGGGCCCGCACCAGCACGTCCTGGCCGGACTGGTAGGTCAGCCCCGCGCTGCTGGGGGTGGCCCACACCGTGCTGCCCCAGGCCGCCTGCTGGCCCTGTTCGGTGAGAGGCTGCTGGCTGGCCAGCTCGGCTGACCACACCTGCAGCTGGCCGCCGGGGTAGCTGACCTGGGAAGGGGACCAGGTGATCTGCTGACTGCCGTCACCGCTGCACCATTCGCCGCTGATGTCGGCGTACAGCTGCACGTCGTGGGTGTGCCCGTCGATGCTGCGGGCGGTCACGGTGAGGTAGCTGAACGGGATCGACTGGCGCCTGGTGTCGCCCGGTTCCACCGGGGACAGGAACTCGGCCACGAGCTCGATCCCGCCGCCTTCCAGGGTGAACCGGGACCGGGTCGGGGTGACCTCCAGCTTGGTTTGCTGCAGGGCCAGCTCGAAACCCTGGGTGGTGGACGGGGTGCCGTTGTTGCCGTTGGGAACGGTGAGGATGATGCCCGGGTCGCCCAGGAACATGTAGGAGCGGCCGTCGATGCGGGCGATGCCGCCCATGGCCGTGGTGTGCCCGGCCCAGAACTGCGGCCAGGTGGCGGGCAGGGCCGTGGCCGGCAGCCAGCTGCTCACGTACGGGCTGCGCACGGCCAGCGGGGCGGCCGGCGGCCGGATCGGGGTGGCGGCCAGCGTCCCGTTGGCGGCCGCGTACCCCGGCGACGGGGTCACGGCGGCCTGGCCGGCCTGGCGAGCGGACCCGGTCCGTCCCGCCCGCATGGCCGACGCCCCGGCCGCGCCGGCCGCGGCCGGGCTGAGCAGTCCCGCGCCGGCCAGGCCGCCAGCGGCGGCGCCACCGGAATAACGCAGGAAGTCGCGCCGGCGCGGGTGACGGGCGCCCGTTCCGCCCGTGCTGTCCGGGGCGCCCGGGGCGTCCGGAGGTCCGCCGGCCGGGGTCCCGCTGGCGTCGTCGTGGTGACCGGGCATCGCGCCTCCTCATCGGGTCCCGCCCGGCAGCCACGGAAAGCTCGCCACCCGGCGTTGCGTTCATGAGGATTTTCTCTCGTTACTGTGCGAACTTGTCAACCCCGGCGGGCGAAGTAGCCCTCGACGCCGGCCAAAACCTGTCCCGGATGGCGCGGAACCGCGGCGGGGCCGGCGGCCACAACTGCGGACCGCCGATCGGTCCCGGAACTCGCTGATCTTGTTTTCCGGCGGCATCAGGCTAAGTTAACGGGCAGCGGGCGGATCGCCCCGCGGGCAGGGGGACCGATGGCCAAGCCGAACGGCACCAAACCCGTACCAAAAGCCGGCCAGGCCGCCGGGAAGCATACCGGGAAGGCCGCCCGGAGGCCGGCCCGGCTGCCCCGCCAGCTGTATGAGAACGAGCTGTTCCGGCTGCAGGCTGAGCTGGTCAAGATGCAGGAATGGGTACGGGCCGAGGGCGCGCGGATCGTGGTGATCTTCGAAGGCCGGGACGCGGCGGGCAAAGGCGGCACGATCCAGCGCGTCATCCAGTACCTCAACCCCCGCGTCGCCGGCATTACGGCTCTGCCCGCCCCCACCGAGCGCGAGACGACCCAGTGGTACTTCCAGCGTTACGTCGAGCACCTGCCCGCCGCCGGGGAGGTCGTCCTGTTCGACCGGAGCTGGTACAACCGGGCCGGGGTCGAGCACGTCATGGGTTTCTGCACCGAGGACGAGTACCGCCGGTTCCTGCATCAGTGCCCGATCTTCGAGCGGCTGCTGACCCAGGACGGAATCCTGCTGCGCAAGTACTGGTTTTCGGTCAGTGACGAGGAACAGCAGCGCCGGTTCGAGTCCCGGCTCGATGACCCGCTGCGGCGGTGGAAGCTGTCGCCGATGGACCTGCAGTCGATCCTGCACTGGGAGGATTACTCACGGGCCAAGGACGAGATGTTCATGCACACCGACATCCCGGAGGCGCCCTGGCACGTGGTGGAAAGTGACGACAAGCGGCGGGCCCGCATCAACATGATCGCGCATCTGCTCAGCTCGGTCCCGTACCACAAGGTCAAACTGCCGGCCCTGCACCTGCCGGACCGGCCGCCGTCCACCGGCTACCAGCGCACCCCTAAAGACCTGCAGTCGTTCGTGCCCGATCACGCCGCTGAACTGCTCAGCGGGCCAGGTCACGGCTGAAGTACAGCGCCATCTCACCTGGCAGCAGCTGCGGGTCATCCGGCCGGTACCGGGTCTCGTCCAGACCGCACAGCCGGAAGCCCATCTTCAGGTAGAACTGCACGGCCGGGTAGTTCACGTTCTGCGTCTCCAGCCACAGGCACCGCGCGGCCGGCTGGTGGCAGGCCTGCTCGGCCAGCGCGTCGATCAGCCGGCGCCCGATGCCCCGGCCGGGCCGGGACACGAAGATGTTGTCGATGCGGGCCCGGCCGATCCACGTCTCGGGCCGCAGCTCGCCGTAACCGACCACGGTGCCACCCTGGCAGGCTACGAACAGCCCGTCGGACAAAGTCAGCGCGGGCCGCAGGTCGGCCTTCTCGACCGGCAGCTCGAACCGTTCCTCCTCCAGCCAGAACGCCATGCTGGTGTGCCGGACCCGGTAGATCCGGTCCGTGGAGTACGAAACGTCGACCGCGTCGATCCCGGCGAGATCAGCCGCCGTCTCCGCCGGCCGCACCGTGATCGATCCCGCCGTCATGAGAACAGGCTCCCACGTCCGGCCCGGAGTTCCGGGCATTGATCCGGCTCCGGGTGAGTCCGGTGCCCTCAACGTAGCGCCCGGCCCGGGAGCACGGCGTGCACCCCCCAGACATCGTTGACCACCTGGGTGATCCGCAGGTCGACGGTGGGCCCGGCCAGCGCCAAGGCTTCGGTCCTGGTCAGTGCGTACAGCGACTGCATCCAGGTCAGCATGGCGTCCAGCGCGCCGCCCATGGCCTCGTTCAGGTCACGGCCGAAACCGAACGTGATCCGCCCGGCCGGGGTCACCGCGTGGATGCCGGGCACCGGCGGGTCCGGCACCAGGTCCACCACCACCTCGGTGGTCATCGCGCACTCGATGGCGGTGCCGCCGACCTCGCCGTCGCCCTGGGCGGCGTGCCCGTCACCCAGGCAGAGCAGCGCGCCCGGCACGGTCACCGGCAGGTACAAGGTGGAGCCGGCCACCAGTTCGCGGCAGTCGATGTTGCCGCCCCCCAGCGGCCGGGGCGGGATCGTGGAGTGCTCGCCCGGCTCGGCGGGCGGCATGCCGACCACTCCCAGGAAGGGCGCGACCGGCACCGTGTGGCCGCGGTCGCTGTAAGCCTGGCCGCCGCCGGCGTCGATCTCCCACAGCAGCCAGGACGGCGGCCCCGCCTCGACACCCAGGCGGCGGGTGAGCCAGTTGTCCCGGGACGCGCTCACCGTCCAGCCCCAGTCGGCCGGGCGCAGGGAGACGAACCGCACCGACAGCGTGGTCCCGGGCCCGGCTCCGGTGACCGCGACCGGCCCGGTCAGGCAGTGCCCGCGCCCGGCGCTGAGCATGCGCGGGCGGGCGTCGCCGGGGTACCGCTGCCGGGTCAGGTACCCGGACGCGTCGAGAGACCCGGCCACCACCGTGTCGCCCGGGGAGATGGTCAGCACCGGGGGCCGGCCCGGGCTGAACACGTCGGTCACGGTGCCCGGCGTAGGCAGCAGGCTGTGGCTGGTCACGCGGGCTCTCCCGCCGCGCCGCCGACTCCCTCGACCGGGCGCCCGTCCTCCAGGTAGACCAGGGCCTGGGCGGACGAGGCGGCCCGGACCCGCCGCCGGACCGGCTTCGACAGCAGGGGCAGCGCCTCGGGCAGGGGCAGGAGCCGGCTCCCGGCGATCTCTTCCTCCTGCAGGACCAGCGCGTCCAGTGCCGGGCGCCCGAACACGCCGCAGTCGAACAGGAACCGGATCCCGCCCGGCCGCCCGGGGCGGGGCCGGCGGAAGTCCACGCAGGCCAGCCGGCCGTGCCGCACGTGCAGACCGCACTCCTCCCGCACCTCGCGCTGGCACGCCTGCCAGGGGGACTCCCCGTCCGCCTCCATCACCCCGCCCGGTACGGTCCACCCCTTCTTGTAGGTGGGTTTCAGGATGAGCAGCCGCCCGCCACGGCCGAAGATCAGGGCCCCGGCCGACGCCGGGACGGCGGGCAGCGGGGGCACCGCTGGGTCTTGGTTCACGTCCGGAAACGTTACCGCCGGACCGGGCGGCGGCCCGCATCCGCGGGGGCGCGCGCCATCGTGGCGGGGTTGCTGGTGCAGGTATGTCCCGAGAAAATAACGGCCGTCCTGCTGCGTGCCACCGGGGCCCGCCTGACCACTACCGTGTATGACAGCGTGGGGACGGACCAGGCGGCGGACCAGAGGCCCGCGCCCGTCTCCGCGCTGGGTGCCGGCAGGTGCCCGGCATGACGTGCAGGAAAAGGAGTGACGTGGGCCTGCTCAGAGCGTCGGTGTCCGACCCCGGGTCTCCTGGGGCGACGTACACCGTGGTGGTGCTGGCCGGCGAGGTCGACGCGACGAACAGCGACGAACTGTACGGGGTCCTCGAATCGGTCGTGAACCAGCAGCCACGGCTGCTGATCGTGGACATGTCCGAGCTTAGTTTCATGGACTCCACCGGGCTGCGGATGCTGCTGCGGTCCACCCGCGCCCTGGACGCCCACGGCGGCGTGCTCGCCCTGGCCGCCCCGCAGCTCGCGGTGGCCCGGGTGCTGCAGCTGACCCGGGCCGATCAGCTGATCCCGGTCTACGCCAGCGTCGCGGCCGCCATCGCCGACGCGTAGTTCCCGGCCGGCCCGGGCCTGGTCCCGCCCGCCCGGCGTCAGGCTTCGGGGACGTGGCCGAGCAGGTGCCGCAGGGCCGGCTCGAGGCGGGTGTAACGGAACGCATGGCCCGCAGTGAGCAGTGCGTCGGGCCGGACCCGCTGGCTGGCTCCGGCCACCTCCCGGGCTCCTTCCTCGCCGAGCAGCAGCCGGGGGCCGAACCCGGGCACCGGGATCACGGCCGGCCGGCGCAGCACCCGGCCCAGGATCTTGGTGAAGTCGGCGTTCCGCACCGGGTCCGGCGCGACCGCGTTGACCGGGCCGGACAGGGCCGGGTCGACGAGCGCGCGCACGTAGACGTCGGCCAGGTCGTCGATGCCGATCCAGGACAGCCACTGCCGCCCGTTGCCGATCTTGCCGCCCAGGCCCGCTTCGAACAGCGGGAACAGCAGCCGCAGGCTGCCACCTTTGGGGCTTTGCACGATCCCGGTGCGGACCAGCACCGTGCGCAGTCCCGCGTCGGCGGCCGGGGTGGTGGCGGCCTCCCAGTCCGCGACGACGTCCGCCAGGAAGCCGGTGCCGCGGGGGCTGAACTCGGTGAGCACCTCATCGCCCCGGTCGGCGCCGTAGTAGCCGATGGCGGAGGCGCTGAGGAACGACTTGGGGCCGGCGCCGTCGCGGGCGGTGGACGCGGCCAGTTCGGCCAGCCGGCGGGTGGGTTCGATACGGCTGTCGCGGACCTGGCGCTTGTGTACATCGCTGAACCGGCCGGCGATGCTCGCGCCCGCCAGGTGGATCACCGCGTCCACGCCCTGGAGCAGGCCGGGGGCGGGCTGGCCGGGGTTCCACTGGCGCTCGTTCTCGCCCTGGGCCGGGTGCCGGACCAGTCTGATCACCCGGTGGCCGCCGGTGGTGAGCAGGGCGGCCAGTGCGGTGCCGATCAGCCCGCTGGACCCGGTGACCGCGACCGTGAGCGGCCCCGGCTGCCTGGCCCGGGCCCACTGCTGGACCTTCAGGTCCGCGGCCAGCTGGCGGTGCCGGTAGCCGAACATCTGCCGCAGCGCCGCCTCGGGCACGTTGGTCTGCAGGTCGTCTTCGACCCGGGTCGTGCCGCCGCCGGCGTCGTGGAAGCTGTGCACGTGCCGCCAGGACACCACCTTGGGCAGCGCCTTGGAGAACACCGCGGCCGGCGGCAGGCCGCCGGAGACGAGCTCGTCCACGAACTGCCGGGGCGGGTCGTAACCGTCCGGCTGATGCTGCGCCACCCAGCGCACTCCGCCCGGGAAGAGCAGCTCGGCGCGGCCGTCGCGCAGCGAGGTCGCCTCCTGGCCGACGCGCACCGGCTGCCACGGCGGGGCCAGCCGGGTCAGCGCGCCCGGCCGGGCGTGCCACGCGAAGACCTCGTCGATCGGCGTGCTCACAACGCTGGAATAACTGATGCTCATCGGCTGCCGGCTCTCCCGCCCACTGGTGCTGCGTCCTGTAACTGAATACCGGGGGTCTCACGGCCCGGATGCGGTGGCGATGCGGGCCAGCCGCATCAGCGACCCTTCGATCCCGCGCCGGTTGCGCCGCGGGAACGGGCTGAGGGTGATCAGCCACGGGAACCGGGCGGTCGACCAGTCGAACGTTTCTGTGACCTCGCAGCGTCCGCCGCCGGGACCGTCCTCCAGCGGGCGCAGCTGCCAGCGCCAGCGGTGTCCGTAGAAGTGCCGCCAGGCGATCAGCCGGTCCCGATCGTATTCGACCACCGTGTTGAGGATCTTGTACGGCGCGCCGATCTTCATGTCCATGCCGAACTTCGATCCGAGAGTGAGCCGCTCGGGCCCGCCGTCCCGGGCCGCGAGCACGCTCCCCGTCCCGTCGATCAGCGGATGCTGCGCAGGATCGGTCAGCAGCGCAAAGACCCTGGTCGCGGGCGCGGCGATGATCGCGGTCTCGGATACCTCCTGCCGGGGCATCCCCCTACCGTAGGCGGACCGGCCCGCCGGAGTCCGGGCAGGGTGCGGGTGTATTCGGTGTACGGTTACCGGCGCCGGACGGCGCGGACGACGGCGTCGTGGATGGCGCCGGTCCAGCCGTCGGGGAAGGTCGCGGTGCGCTCAGGTTCGCTGGTCTCGACCGACCACTGCGCCGGGTCAAGCACGCTGGCGATCTCGCCGGGGGTGGCGAACATCTCAGGCACGCTGGGCCGGTGCCCGGTGGCCACGTCCGACGGGTGGTGGCTGACCACGAGCAGGGTGCCGCCGGGCCGGACCGCGGCGGCCAGGCGCCGGTGCAGGTCCTCGCGCTCGCGTCGCGGCAGGTGGATGAACTGTGCCGACACCAGGTCGAACCGCTGTTCCGGCGGCCGCCAGCTGAGCAGGTCGGCCTGCTGCCAGGTGAGGCGGGCGGCGATGCCCGGGCCCGCCCGCCCGGCGGCTTGCGCCGACCGGCGCAACACGACGGGGGAGATGTCCACGCCGGTGACGGTCCAGCCCCGGCTGGCGAGCCAGATCGCGTCGCCGCCTTCGCCGCTGCCTACGTCGAGAGCCACACCCGGGGTCAGCCCGGACGCGTATCGGACGAGGAGAGGATTAGCGTTGCCGGACCACACAGGTTCGCCGCTGTACCGCTCGTCCCAGTACTCCTGGCTGAAAAGCCGGGCCAAATCGGTGTCATCGTGCCCGTGGCCCGGGCCCTGCTCCGCGTGGCTCATGGACCCACTGTGGGGCCGCCTGTCTCGGGAGAACAACTCCAGGGGCCGCACGAGCCGCGACGGTCAGATCTCGCCGCGGACCATGCCGATCAGCCGGCCCAGCACCTTTCCCTCGCTGGCCCGCACGCCGTCGTGCTCGTACTCGCTGGTCACCCAGGGCCTGAGCCCGCGGATGGCCACCGCGGTGCGCAGCGAGTCGTCCCGGTCCACGTACATGTCGTTGAAGTACACCGCGGCCGCGGCCGGGACCTCGTTGGCGCCGAGCTGGCGGGGGTCGTACAGCGGCGGCCAGCCGTCCCGTTCGGCGAGCAGGTCGGCGGCCTCGCGCAATGGCTGCAGAACCGGGTCACCGGCCACCATCCAGGGGTAGATCATCTCACCGGTGAAGGCGAGCGGATCGTCGCCGTCGACGGCCACGGCCGGATCGAACGCGGGGAACTCGGCCCGCACCCGCTGCGCGGACCACCTGGTCGCCGGCCCCTGGGCGTAGCAGGCCTCGTGCAGCACCGCGTACAGGGGGCCGTAGGCGAAAGTCAGGCGGTCCTCGGCCCCGTACCGGAACTGGTCGCTGAGCTCACCCGCGGTGAACGCGTTCTCCAGCAGGTAGTGCAGTTCGTGGCTGCCAGTGCTCATGCCCAGCATGCGCCCGAGGGCCTGGAAGTTCTCCACGGTCAGCGGCATCCCGGCCGGCAGCCGTACGTCGTGGGTGGCCAGATGGCGGGCGATCCGGCGGGCGTGCCCGATGTCGTCCGGGTAGCGGTCATAATGTTCGGTGATCTTGGCCGTGACCCGCGGGTAGGCCACCCGGTACACGTCGTCGGCGGTCACGTCCAGGCCCGGCAGGCCGCCGGTGATGAACGCCTCCTTGAGCCCCTCGGGCGCCAGCGACAGGTAGGTGACCGTGCAGAAACCGCCGAAGCTCTGCCCGAGTACGCTCCACGGCGCGCCGCCGGTCAGCTCGCGGCGGATCCGTTCGGCGTCCCGGACGATGCTGTCCGCCCGGAACAGGGCCAGGTAGCCGGCCTGGGCCTGCGGGGAGCCGAGCCGGGCGAGCGACAGCCGGCTGGCGGGGGTGGACCGGCCCGTCCCGCGCTGGTCCAGCAGCAGCACGCGGAAGTCCTGCAGCGCGCGGCCCAGCCAGCTGTCCTTCCCACGGGGCCGGGGGGAGTACATGCCCGGGCCGCCCTGCAGGAAGACCAGCCAGGGCAGGTCGCCCGCGCGGCCCGCCTTGTCCGCGGCCACCACCTCACGGGCGAACACCTCGATCTGCTCGCCGTCGGGCCGTTCATGGTCGAGCGGGACGGCGAAGGTGTGGTCGGTGAGCACGGTGCCGGGGTGCCGGAAGCTGGTCACCGTCCGACCGTATCGGCTAACGTCGAGATCATGAGCAGGGTGCATGACGTCGGCGGCCAGACCGGATTCGGGCCGGTCGACGCCGGTGATGCAGATGATCCCGCGGACCGGCCCCGGTTCGCGGCCGACTGGGAGGCGCGGGTGTTCGCGCTGCAGCGGATCCTGTTGCGCCGCGGGCTGTTCACCGGTGACGAGATGCGCGACGCGATCGAATCCATTCCGCCCGGGCGGTACCTGGCCGCGTCCTACTTCGGGCGCTGGCTGGAGGCTCTGGAGACCCTGGCCGACCGCAAGGGCGTGGCATGAGTGGCCCGGCCGGAGGCCCGGCCGGCGCTCCCCGGTTCCCCGTCGGCAGCCAGGTCCGGGCCCGCACCTGCGATCCGGATCACCACACCCGGCTGCCCCGCTACCTGCACGGGCACGTGGGCGACGTGGTGGCGGTCGCGCCGGCCGCACCGCTGCCCGACGACGTCGCCCGCGGCCTGCCCGAACCGCGGGTCGAGCCCGTGTACGCGGTCCGGTTCCACGCGGCTGACCTGTGGGGGAGCGGCGCGCACACGGTGACCGCGGACCTGTGGGAGTGCTACCTGGAGCCGGTGTCGTGACCGCTGGCCACGGGCCCGCACCCGGCCAGCGGCATGAGGACCTGCCGGTCGCGGCGCGGGTCCGGCGGCTGGAGGAACGGCTGATCGCCGCCGGGCTGGCCAGCGACGAGGAGATCGACGAGCTACTGACCCGGTTTTACGCGGACGCGTCGCCGGTCAACGGCGCCCGCCTGGTCGCCCGGGCGTGGACCGACGGTGGTTTCCGTGACCGCCTGCTGGCCGACGGGTCCGCGGCCGCCGCCGAGGCCGGGTACGGGCCGCAGACGGCCGGCTACCAGCTGCGGGTGGTGGCCAACACGGCGAGCCGGCACAACGTGATCGTGTGCACGCTGTGCTCGTG
>DASWVA010000080.1:0-5119 GCA_036401415.1 Streptosporangiaceae bacterium | reverse complement strand
CGACGCCGTCCGGGCCAGGGCGATCAGGCCGGCCCCGGTGACCAGGACGGCCAGGGCGACGCCGGCGCCGCCGAGCACGGTCAGCCGGGCGGTCTCACCCAGCAGCCCGATCCCGACGGCCAGGCTGGCCATGGGGGTGATCACGGTGATGACCGGCAGCGAGATCATCGGGCAGCCCGCCTGGTAAGCGGTCTGGGTGAGCAGCAGCGAGGCCGGCCCGCCGATCGCCAGCGCGTAGGCCGGCCAGGAGGTGAGCACGCCGCCCAGGCCGTGGCCGAGGGTGTGGGTGAAGGTCATCGTGACCACAGCGATGCCGGTGTCGGCCAGGCCGGCGCCCACGGCCAGCAGCAGCGCCCGGCGGCGCCCCTGGCTGAGCAGGCCCAGCGCGGCGAACGGCAGCGCGATCCCGCCCAGGCCGAGCGCGGCCAGCGCGGCGTGCTGCGGATGGTACTGGCTGTGGGCCAGCGTGCTGGAGGTCAGGCATACGAACGAGCCGATACCGGCCACCACCGCGATCACCGCGGCCCAGGTGGCCGCGGCCGGCCAGCGGCCGGAGCGCAGGTGCACGGTACCCACGCTGAACACCAACGAGGAGGCCAGCAGCATCTGGACCACCGTCAGCGGGCCGGACCTCAGCGCGATGGCGTGGGTGGCGAAGCCCCCGAGCTCGCCGACGATGCCGAGCAGCCACCAGGGCCGGCGCATGAGCAGCAACAGCAGCCCCGGCCGGCCCGCCGCCCGATCCGGTGCGGCGGCCGCCTGGTGCTGCTGCAGGGCGGCGCCCGTGCCGTAGAGCACGGCCGCGCTCAGCGCCCACACGATCGCGATCATCGCTCACCCCCGTTCCGGCCGTCAAGAACACCGAGCCGCGGAGCGGGTATTCCGCGCATTCCCTTCACCCCAGGTGATGGACCAGCGGCGGTGGGCGGAATCATCGGTGGATGCGGCATGTCATTGACGCTATTGACGGGCAGCCGGGCCGGCCAGGGGATTGCCACCCATCTTGCGGTGGGGGTTAACCCCCCTTTTGATCCGGTGGGCGCCCGGAGAATTCCCCGCCGCCCGCTGGTCGTTTATCGTCGGTACCGTGAGCGCCTACGCCGAACCGGCCCGGCCCGGGCACCCCGGCCGGCCGTACCCCCGCTGGCGGGCGTTGCTGCGTTTCGAAGTCGCGTTGTCGGTGCTCACCGGCGGCGGCCTGACGCTGGGCTGGGCGCTGACCGGAGCGCACGGGGACTTCTGGCCGGCCTGGGTGTGGTTCGCGCTGGCGGTCCCGGTCTGGTTCCAGGGCTCGGTCATGTGGGGCCTGCGGCCACCCCGCAGGTACCGGTTCCTGGCCCTGCACACCTCGGTGTCGTTCGCGACCGCGGTGATGCTGCTGGCCATCTGGATGCTGGATGGGCTGCACTCCTCCTGGCCGGTGTGGCCGATCCTGGGCCTGGCGGTACCGCTCGCCCTGCACTACTGGCTGGCCCGCGGCCGGTCCAGCGCCCGGGAGCAGCAGCTGGCCCAGCGGGTGGACGTGCTGACCCGGACCCGGCGCGGCGCCCTCGACACCCAGGCCGCCGAGCTGCAGCGCATCGAGCGGGACCTGCACGACGGAGCCCAGGCCCGGCTGGTGTCGGTGGCGATGAGCCTCGGCCTGGCCGAGTCGCTCCTGGCCAGCAAGCCGGCCGAGCTCCCGGGACTGCTGACCGAGGCCCGGTCGACCGCGCTGGCCGCGCTGGATGACCTGCGTACGCTGATGCGCGGCATTCAGCCACCGGTGCTGGCCGACCGGGGGCTCGAAGGGGCGATCCGGGCGCTGGCCCTGGACGTGGCCGTGCCGGTGCTGATGAGCGGCAACCTGCCCGGTCGCCCCCCGGTGCCGGTCGAGTCGGCGGTCTACTTCACCGTGGCCGAATGCCTGGCCAACGTGGTCAAGCACAGCGGGGCCACATCCGCGTGGATCGACCTGCGCTACGGCGCCGGCCTGCTCTCGGTCACCGTCGGCGACAACGGGCGGGGCGGCGCCCGGCCCGGCGCCGGCACCGGGCTGACCGGGGTGGAGCGCCGGCTGGAATCATTCGACGGCATTCTGGCCCTGACCAGCCCGGCGGGCGGGCCCACCGTCGTCACGATGGAGGTGCCGTGCGAGTTGTCATCGCCGAAGACCTAGCCCTGCTCCGGGACGGCCTGGCCCGGCTGCTGCGGGCCCACGACTTCGAGGTGGTGGCCGAGGTCGGCGACCCGGCGGAACTGGCCCGGGCCCTGGTCGAGCAGCAGCCGGTCGACGTGGTGATCATGGATGTCCGGATGCCGCCCACGTTCACCAACGAGGGCCTGGTGGCCGCGATCGAGGCGCGGGCCAGGCAGCCCGGCCTGCCGGTGCTGGTGCTGTCCCAGTACGTCGAGCAGCTGTACGCGCGCGAGCTGATGCAGGACGGCACCGAGGGCGTCGGGTACCTGCTCAAGGACCGGGTGTCGGACGTGCTGACGTTCGTGGACGCGGTGCGGCGGGTCGCGGCGGGCGGGACCGTGCTCGACCCCCAGGTGGTCCAGGCACTGCTGTCCCAGCATGACCGGCGCGGCACGGCCGGCCCGCTGGGACGCCTCAGTGCCCGGGAACGGGAGGTGATGGGGCTGATGGCCGAGGGGCGGTCGAACGCGGCCATCGCGGCCAGCATGTTCATTACCGGCAAGGCGGTGGACAAGCACATCAACAGCATCTTCATGAAGCTGGACCTGCCGCTGGACGCCGACGACAACCGGCGGGTGCTCGCGGTGCTGCGCTACCTGCAGGACAGTACGAGCGCGGGCCATCCGGGCCGACGATGAAGGAGAACGGGCTTGGCTGAGAATCCGTCGCTGGGCGTGACGTTCCGGCCGCAGTCACCGCCGGAGCAGTTGCAGGCCGCGGTGCAGGCCGCTGACCGGGCCGGGATCGCGGAGCTGTGGCTGTGGGAAGACTGTTTCGCCGAGGGCGGCCTGACCACCGCGGCCGCCGCGCTGAGCTGCTCGGGCCGGATCAAGGTGGGCGTCGGGCTGCTGCCGGTCCCGATGCGCAACCCGGCGCTGGCCGCGATGGAGATCGCCACCCTGGCCCGGCTGTGGCCGGGCCGGTTCATGCCCGGCCTGGGGCACGGCGTGCAGCAGTGGATGACGCAGATCGGCGCGGCGGTGCCGTCCCCCATGACGTTGCTGCGCGAGTACACGGCCGCCGTCCGGGACCTGCTGCGCGGCGGCACGGTAACGGCGGACGGCCGGTACGTGCAGCTGGACGGGGTCAAGCTGGACTGGCCCCCCGAGCAGGTGCCCCCGCTGCTGGTGGGCGCGCGCGGGCCGCGGACACTGCGGCTGGCCGGGGAGCTGGCCGACGGCGTCATCCTGGACGACGTGGACACGGCGGAAGGCGTCCGTGCGGCCCGGGAACTGCTGGCCGAGGGCCGGGCCGCGACCGGCCGCGACGGGGCCACCCACGTGACCATCTTCACCGAGCTGGACGTGGCCGGCGAGCCGCTCTCCATCCGCCGGGAACGGCTGCTGGAACGGGCCGCGGTCCTGGGCGCGGCCGGGGCGGACAGTGTCGTGTTCCATGGCACCGGCGGCCAGCCCGGCCCAGGCCCCTACATCGAGGCGCTGGCCGCTCAGGAGGTCCGGCCGCCGCGGGTCAGCCGGCCGTTATCTGGCCGTCCTGCAGGACCAGGACGGAATCGGCCAGGCTGATGAGGCTGGGGTCGTGGGTGGCCACCAGGACGGTGACGTCCTCGGACTGGACCACCACGCGGAGCAGCCGCATGATCTGCTTGGCGGTCTCGGAGTCGAGCTGGCCGGTGGGCTCGTCGGCCAGCAGGAGCTGGGGCCGGCCGGCCAGGGCGCGGGCGATGGCCACCCGCTGCTGCTGGCCGCCGGACAGTTCGCCGGGGCGCTGGCGGCCGTGCGCGCTCAGGCCGACGATGCCGAGCATGAGCGCGACCCGTTCCTCGCGTTCGCGGGGGGCGACGCCAGCGATGCGCAGCGGGATCCCGATGTTCTCGGCGGCGGACAGGATCGGGATCAGGCCGAACGACTGGAAGATGAACGCGACGGACGTGCGGCGCAGCCGCATCCGCTCGCGGCCGGACATGGCCGTGACGTCCTGCCCGGCCACCAGGAGCTGGCCGTCATCGGGCTGGTCCAGACCGCCGACGATGTTGAGCAGGGTGGTTTTGCCCGACCCGGACCGGCCGCGCAGGGCGACCAGCTGGCCCGCCGGGACCGTGAATGAGACTCCGCGCAGGGCCCGGGTGGCGGTGTGCCCGGCGCCGAACGTCCGGGTCAGCCCGGACGCGGACACTGCGTTCCCCGCTCGCTCCGGCTCGCTCATCCGGGCTCCCGGTCGTCGGGCCAGACGCCGATGTGGCCGGTCTCGGGCTTGAGCCGGACCAGGTCCCGCATGGCCAGCGGCTCGGTCATCTCCCGGGGCAGCTGCAGCCGCCCGGCCCGGTCCAGCACCGCGTACTCCACCGCCTGCTGGACCGGCTCGCCGTCGCCACCGGCGGTGGCCTGACGGTGGGTTTCGGTGCTGGTCCGGCCGTCGCGGATGGCGATGGTCCGGCGCACCACCGACGACACCGCCGGGTCGTGGGTCACGATCAGCACGGTCACCCCGAGCCCGGCGTTGGCCTGCTGGAGCGCGCCGAAGACTTCGGCGGCGGTGGCCGTGTCCAGTTCCCCGGTGGGCTCGTCGGCCAGCAGCACGCGGGGCTCGTTGGCCAGCGCGACCGCGATCGCCACCCGCTGCTGCTCGCCGCCGGACAACTGGTCCGGCCGCCGGTCCCGGCAGTAACCGAGCCCGAGCAGCTCGAGCAGCTCGGCCGACCGGGTCTGCCGCACCCGGGGCCGCCGGCCCGCCAGCCGCATGGGCAGGTCGACGTTCTGGCGGGCGGTCAGGTAGGGCAGCAGGTTGCGGGAGGTCTGCTGCCAGATGAACCCGACCGTGCGGCGCCGGTAGGCCAGCCGCTGCCGGGCATTCAGCCCGGCCAGGTCCTGGCCGGCCACCCGGACCGAGCCCGCGGTGGGGGTGTCCAGGCCGGCCAGGATGTTCATCAGCGTGGACTTGCCGCTGCCGGACGCGCCCACCAGCGCGGCCAGCTCCCCC
>DASWVA010000079.1:0-5927 GCA_036401415.1 Streptosporangiaceae bacterium | reverse complement strand
CGCCCTTGCCCGCGGCCACATGCCGGTCCACGCAGTTGACCGCGACGTTGAGCTTGCCGCCGACGAACCACTTGGCGAACGGGGGGTTGGACCAGTCGAGCACCTGGGTCCAGGGCTCGTCCCAGTGCAGCCGCCCGGCCGCGCGGGCCCAGAACCCGAGCCGGTCGGCGTCGGCTTCCGCATACGCGTCGGCGGTGACATTGGCGTGCGCCGCGAGTTCTGGCGGCGGGTCGAACCGGCGATTTTCCTGCAGCAGGTTGGAAAGGGTCTCTCTGGTCAACGCTGACTCCGTTCTGGCCACTCTCGGCGGGCGGCATTTACGATGATTAGCGGTGGGTAATTGTTTTCATCGGTGCGACGAAATCGTCCCTTCGTGCCGCGGCGCACGCTTGGCGTGGATTTCCGGGTGGCATCAGTGCGCCCGGTGGGCCTCATCGTGTTCGTCCGTCCCAAGTTCATCGCTATCGTTCGCAGCACGCAAGGGTGACCCGGGGGCAGGCTGCGAACGTCACCGCAGGTACGGGGTTCAACGGCGGTGATTTGCCGCTGCGCGCTGACCTGACTGCGTTCGGTAACCAGGGCGGCGACCGCCGACATGCGAACGGCGCCCCGTGAAGGGCGCCGTCGCATGCACTCTGTGCCGGGGTACCAAGCGTGCACCCTGCCGCGGGCTGTGCCCGCCATCGCTGGTCGCGCGTGGGTTCCCGGCCGCCGTGCCCGGACGTCTCGGTGTCCGTGAGTCCTTTCTACGGCTTGGACCGGACGTTGAACAGGGCTGCGCCGTCACCAATTCGTGACGTCTATCTGTAGGCGTGATCACATGCCGTGAACCGGTGGATGAACCGCCGGCCGGTTCCGCGCCGAGGTGGCGGAGGTCCCGCGGCCCGGGCCGGTCCTCGCCCGCACGGTCCGGATGGGCTCCGCTCCAGGCGGTGATTCCGGCGGCAGCAGTTCCAGGCCCGTCCGGAGTGGGTAACCGGCCCCGTTTGCGGATAAGCTTTACTAGAAGGCGGTTCGGCTCCTCCCCCCCAGGGCTGAACCGTACGGCGGCCCTCGCTTTCCCCCCCGGCGGGGGCCGCCCCTTTCTTCCGGGTCCGCCCGGCTGATGCCCGGCCGGCTCACCGGCACTGGGGTGCCCCGTCCAGGAGGGTGCCGAGCAGCGCCAGTGCCCCCTCCTTGGACAGCGGCGAGTTGCCGTTCCCGCACTTCGGCGACTGGATGCAGGAGGGGCATCCGGCCTCGCACGCGCAGGAGGCGATCGCCTGCTGGGTGGCGGTGAGCCAGCGTGCGGCCACGTCGTAGCCCCGCTCGGCGAATCCGGCCCCTCCTTCGTGCCCGTCGTACACGAACACGCTGAGCCGCCCGGTGGCCGGGTGCAGGTCGGTCGACACCCCGCCGAGATCCCAGCGGTCGCAGGTGGCGAACAACGGCAGCAGGCCGATCGACGCGTGCTCGGCGGCGTGCGCGGCCCCGGGCAGGTCCACTCCCGCCGCGGCCAGCCGTTCGGCCTGGCCGGCCGAGATCGTCCACCACATGGCCCGCGTGCCCAGCGTCCGCGGCGGCAGGTCCAGCGGGGTCTCACCCAGCGAGCGGCCGTTGTCGGTGCGGCGCCGGACGAACGAGGTGACCTGCCGGGTCACCTCGACGTCACCGAAGCGCACCTCGGCCTCGCCCCAGGCCATCCGCTGCCGGGTGCCCATGACCTCGATGTCGGTCACCTGCCGGGCGGACGTGACGTACCCCGGGTCGGCCGCCCGGACCAGGGCCGCCCCGTCGCCCAGGTCCAGCGACCGCACCAGGTAGGTCTCGCCCTGGTGCAGGTAGGTCGCGCCCTGATGGGCCATCAGGGGCGCGGACGGTTCGTCCACCGTCCCGATCAGCCGCCCGGTCGCCTCCTCGACGATCCGGACCGGCTCCGCCCCTGAGCCGCGCAGGCTGGTCAGCCGGGACGCACGCGCGCGGTGGGTCCAGTACCAGCCGGACGGCCGGCACCGCAGTAGCCCGCGGCGGCACAGGTCATCAGCCACCGACCGGGCCCCGGGCCCGAACATGGGGAGGTCGGCTTCGGTCAGCGGAAGCTCCGCCGCGGCCGCGCACAGGTGCGGGGCGAGCACGTAGGGGTTGGCCGGATCGAGCACGGTCGCCTCGACCGGGTGGTGCAAGATCTCCGGGTGGTGCACCAGATAGGTGTCGAGCGGGTCGTCCCGGGCGATCAGCACGGCCACCGCGCTGTCGCCCCGCCGGCCGGCCCGGCCCGCCTGCTGCCACAGCGAGGCCCGGGTCCCCGGCCAGCCCGCGATCAGCACCGCGTCCAGCCCGGTGATGTTCACCCCGAGTTCCAGCGCCGTGGTGGTGGCCAGCCCGGTCAGCCGGCCCTGGCGCAGGGCCACCTCCACGCCCCGCCGGTCCTCGGCCAGGTAACCGGACCGGTAGGCCGCCACCCGCTCGGCCTGGCGGGCCGCCCCCTGCTCGATGAGCAGCCGCTTGGTGCGCAGGGCCACGGCTTCGGCCCCGCGCCGGGAGCGGACGAAGGCCAGCGTGGCCACGTCCTCCCGGACCAGCCCGGCCAGCAGCTCGGCGGCCTCGGCGGTGGCGGTCCGGCGGACCGGGGCCCCGGCCTCGCCGCGCGCCTCGGTCAGCGGCGGTTCCCACATCGCGAACGACACCGGCCCGTGGGGTGAGCCGTCGGCGGTCACCTCCTCGGCGTCCAGGCCGGTGAGCTGCCGCGCGGTGGTGCCCGGCTGCCCGGCGGTGGCGGAGGCCAGCACGAACGTGCACGTCTGGCCGGGCGCGTAATGGGCGGCGATCCGGCGCAGCCGGCGCAGCACGTGGCCGACGTGGGAGCCGAACACGCCCCGGTAGCTGTGACACTCGTCCACGATCACGTACCGGAGCCGGCTGAAGAAGCCGGACCAGCGGCGGTGCTGCGGGAGCAGCCCGTGGTGCAGCATGTCCGGGTTGGTGAGCAGGTAGCCGGCGTACGACCGGGCCCACGACCGCTCCCCGGGACTGGTGTCACCGTCCAGTACGGCCGCGCGCAGCCCGGGCAGCCCGAGCCCGGCCAGGGAGGCGTACTGGTCCGCGGCCAGCGCCCGGGTGGGTGCGATGTACAGCGCGGTCCCGCCCTCCAGCACCCCGGTCAGCGCGGGCAGCAGGTAGCCGAGTGATTTCCCCGAGGCGGTCCCGGTCGAGATGATCACGTGGCGGCCGGCCCGGGCGTGGTCCGCCGCGGTCACCTGGTGCGACCAGGGGGCCCGGACGCCACGGCGGCCGAACGCCTCGATCACCGGTTCCGGGGCCCAGCCGGGCCAGCTGGCCGGGACACCGGGCCGGGCCGGGATCTGCTCCAGGTGGATGAGCCGCCCGCTGCGCTGTCCCTCACGGAGCATGCCCACGGCGCGGACAACGGTGCCGTCGCCGTCGCGGGGGCCGGACTGGCCACCGGGCAGCGACCGCAGCACCGGTCGCCGGGGGCCCGCCGCGGCGCCGGGGGCCCAGGCCGCGCGGGTACCTGTGCCGCTTACCGGGTCACTCGGGACGGGGGTGATGGAAGCCACGGTTTTTCAGTGTCTCATCTGAGCCTGGGGCATGCCGGGCACCTGGAATTCGTATAGACATGACACCGGAGCGTGGTTAGATGCCCCGGAGGATCAACCCGCGTCCTGGGTCTGCTGGACCGCGTAACAGGACGCCCCGACGACGACTGCATGGCGCTGGAGGATTTTGTGGAACTGAAGCTGGGTCACCACACCAAGGACGGCATCGAGGTCGTCGATGTTGAAGGCGAGATCGACGTATACACCGCACCGCGGCTCCGGGAGCTGCTGATCGACCTGGTCAACAAGAACAATTACAACCTTGTCGTGAACATGGAGCGAGTTGAGTTCCTCGACTCTACCGGCCTGGGGGTCCTCGTCGGCGGATTGAAGCGTGTCCGCGCCTACGACGGGTCGCTCGATCTGGTCTGCACCCAGGAGCGGATTCTCAAGATCTTCCGCATCACCGGCCTGACCAAGGTCTTCGGCATTCACGACACCGTGGACGAGGCCATCGCGGCCCGCAAGTCTGAGAAGTAGGAGCGGCTGGCGATCAATGGTGATGGCCACAGTTGAAGTCGAGTTCACGCCGCTGCCCGCGCACGTCCGTACGGCGCGGCTGGTCGCCACGGCCGTAGCCCGCCGCAGCGGCGTGGCCGAGTCCCTGCTGGACGAGGTGCGGCTGGCCGTGGGCGAGGCGTGCTCCCGCGCCGTGGAGGCGCACCGGCGGCACTGCCCCACCGAGCCGGTCCGGATCGAGCTGACCGACCTCGGGGACCGGTTCGAAGTGGTGGTGACCGACGCGGCGCCGCCGGACTCCGGCGCCGACCCGGGCGGGTTCGCCCCGGTCATGAACACCGCCGCGGTGTCGGCCTCCAACGGAGGGCACGGGGCGCCCTTCCAGCCGGTGCCGGCCGAGATCCGGGACGGGACGTTTCCGGCCGCGTTCGGCCTCGCGGTGATCTCCGGCCTGGCCGACGACGTGCAGGTCTCGGCGACCGGATCCGGGCTCAGCGTCCGAATGAGCTGGCCCGCCGCTCGGCTGGGCCGCTAGCCTCCCCTCCGCTGCCCGCGCTGAGGCCGCTGGCGTCCCCCTCCGCTGCCCGCGCTGAGGCCGCGCCAGCCGTGTCCTCTGGTGCGCTGCCCGCCGTCCGCCGGAGGCGCCGACGCCACACATCCCGGGCGGAATTGTCTCTTTTCCGTACCGCGGATATAACAGAAGAGTCTCTGAACTGTAAGGAACGACGCTGTCTTTACCATTGCCGCCTGCGCTGCGTAGACTCCCGCCACTGTCTAGGTGGCCTTACTACCCGGTAGGCCACCGGCCTGGTGCCGGGCGCGGCGATCGCCGCCCCGGGGCGCGCGAGGGCGCGGCCAGTGCGGTGAACTCACGCACGGCTCCCTGGTACGTGCACTGCCTGGTTCGAGGGTCAAGGAGGACACGAATTGTCGAGGCTTAATGCCGTGGCCGTGGGGGCTGGGCCCGTCAGGCTGGCCGGCGGAAACCTGGTGCTGGTGTACATCGCGGGGGCTATCGCCCTGCTGGCCCTGGGAGTGGCCTTCAGGCTGGTCCGCGAGGTCCTGGGGGCCAGCCAGGGCACCGCGAAGATGCAGGAGATCTCGCGGGCGGTCCAGGAAGGGGCGGCCGCCTACCTGCGGCGCCAGTTCCAGACCCTGGCCGGCTTTGTGGTCCTCATCTTCTTCATCCTGCTGCTGCTGCCGGCGGTCAACACCGAGGTGCGCTGGGGCCGGAGCGGTTTCTTCCTGCTCGGTGCCTTGTTCTCCGGCCTGACCGGGTTCACCGGCATGTGGCTGTGCGTGCGCGGCAACGTCCGGGTGGCCGCGGCGGCGCGGGAGGACGGCTATAACCGCGCGATGCGGATCGCCTTCCGCACCGGCGGCGTGGCAGGCATGTTCACCGTCGGGCTGGGCCTGCTCGGGGCGACGATCGTGGTGCTCATCTACAAGGGCAACGCGCCGGAGGTCCTGGAGGGCTTCGGTTTCGGAGCTGCGCTGCTGGCCATGTTCATGAGGGTCGGCGGCGGCATCTACACCAAGGCGGCCGACGTCGGCGCCGACCTGGTGGGCAAGGTCGAGCAGGGCATCCCCGAGGACGACCCCCGGAACGCGGCCACAATCGCTGACAACGTCGGTGACAACGTGGGTGACTGCGCCGGGATGGCGGCCGACCTGTTCGAGTCCTACTCGGTCATGCTGGTGGCCTCCCTGATCCTCGGCAAGGCCGCGTTCGGCAACTACGGCCTGGTCCTGCCCTTGTTCATCCCGGCCATCGGCATCGTCACCGCGATCATCGGCATCTTCCTGGTCCGCCCGCGGCGCGGTGACCGCAGCGGCATGACCGCCATCAACCGGGGCTTCTTCATCTCGGCC
>DASWVA010000078.1:0-4619 GCA_036401415.1 Streptosporangiaceae bacterium | reverse complement strand
TGGGAGATCAAGATGCCCGTCCTGCTACCACGACGCCACCGGCGGCACCCGCGCCTGCTGGCCCCGGCCGTTGCGGCCATGCCCCTGCTGATCCTGGCCCTGGTCGCGGCGGTCCTGCCCGCCAGCCGGGCTGCGGCCAGCCCGGTCAGTGCCAGCCCGGTCAGTGCCAGCCGCGCCGTGGCCAGCGCCCGCCTGCCGGTGTACTACAACTTCCTGGCCGGGGTGGCTGCCGCTCTGGCCGATCCTGCGGCCTCGCCGCCCGGCGCCAACGACTGGTCCTGCCGGCCCAGTGCGGCCCACCCGTATCCCGTGGTCCTGGTCAACGGGACCGGCGAGAACATGGCCGACGGCTTCAGCGCGCTGTCGCCGCTGCTGGCCGACAACGGCTACTGCGTGTTCGCCAGCAACTTCGGCGGCACCCCCGGCAGCCTGCTTCAGGGAACCGGGGACATCACCCGGTCCGCCGCCGGGCTGGCTTCCTTCGTGACCCAGGTACTCGCGGCCACCGGCGCGTCGAAGGTCGACCTGGTGGGCCACTCCCAAGGCGGCATGATGCCGCGCTACTACCTGAAGTTCCTGGGCGGGGCGCCGAAGGTCCAGACCCTGGTCGGGCTGGCGCCGTCCAGCCACGGCACCTCCCTGGACGGCCTGGCCACGCTGGAAGCCGAACTGGCGATGGTCCTGCCCGGGATCTCCTCGGCGCTCGGCAGCGCATGTGAGGCATGTGCCCAGCAGGTCGCGGGTTCGTCGTTCCTGACCACCTTGAACGCGGGCGGCGACACCGTGGCCGGCCCCACATACACGGTCATCGAGACCCGCAACGACGAGATTGTCACCCCGTACCTCTCGGCGTTCCTGTCCGGGCCGGCCGTGACCAACATCGTGGTGCAGAACGTCTGCCCGCTGGACCAGGCCGACCACATCGGCATCGCCGACGACACGGTGGCGCTGCACCTGGTGCTGAACGCGCTCGATCCGGGGCACCCGCAAGCCGTGCCCTGTGTACCGGTGCTGCCGATCGTGGGTGGCTGACCGACCCCGGCCGCGCTCTTCAGCTGAACCTTGGGGGTGGCCGTGGCGTCCTGTGCACAATGGCCGGGCCCGCTTTTGCCGAATCCGGTTCTGGTTTTTGAAGCGGCAATTGAACGCAGGCAGCGGGGCGTTCAACGAAACCGTGGCTTGAGGCTAAATGGAGCGTTTCACTCTGTTGTATACGTTATATCGTCAACCTCCGTATATTGGTGTTAATGTAAGCGACCAATGACGGCTGGGCTGCTAGCGCCGGGTTACCCCTGGTGCGGGACCATCCGGCAGATACGTTCCGCGAATGCTGACGAAAGCGGGACCAGTGGGTGGCGCCTGCCCGCTGGACCCAATGCCGGATCACGGAACGGGATACGCCGATTACGGGGGCCGTTGCGCGGTTCCAGAGTTGCTGCTTTGACGACAGGAATCGCGATGAGTCGGGTGAAAACTGCTCGCAATTCGGCCCCGGCCGGACGTGACGCGCGGACGCCGTCCGGGGGCCCCGATCCGGCGCGCAGCCCGGGTCATCGCCGTACATCGGCGGCCCCGGGCCGACCCGCCGGCCGCCCGCTGGATCGCCGTCCGGGTGCCGCCGCCCGCCCACGCCGACAGCGACCGATCCGGCAAACGCTGGCCATATTGCTGACCATCCCGGTGATCGCGCTGACCGCGCTGTGGGCGTATGCCGCGGCCACGACCATCGGCCCGTATCTGGCCCAGCGCACCGGCAACACCGACTCCCGCGAGATCGGCGCGGCGAGCCAGGCGCTCTTGGCCCAGCTGACCGAGGAACGCGCGGACACCCTGGCGTGGCAGACCGAGCACGGCCCGCGCGATGCACTCAACGCCCAGCGGGCCAGAACTGACGGCGTGGTGTCGCAGTTCGAAGCCGGCCTGACCCATACGGCGGGAATCGGGGGCGAGACGGCCAGGTCCGCCGCCTCGATCCTGGTGAGCCAGCTGGGCACGCTGACGCGCATCCGGACGGGGGCCGACTCGGGCCGGCTCAGCCCACTGGCCGCGTTCTCCGACTACAACTCGGTCGCTGACGCGTACTTTCAGTACATCCGGACCCAGCTGGTGTCGGACACGTCGGTGCCGCTGTTCGAGCAGGGCCAGGCCGTGATCGCCTCGGGCCAGGCGCTGGAGATGGTCGGCCGGGAGGCGGCCGTGGTCGGCGGCGCGCTGGCCGGCGGGGGCACGGTGACCACCCCCGAGTACCGGCAGTTCGTGCTGGCGCTGGACCAGCAGCGCTTCCTGATGCAGACCATCAACTCTCCGCAGTCCTGGCAGCTGACTCCCAACCCCTTCCAGCGGTTCTACGCCTCGCAGCCCTACGCCCAGTTCGCCGGGCTGGAAGACCAGATCGCCGCGCTCGGCGCCGGGGCCAAGGTACCGGTGAGCCCGGCCACCTGGCAGCCGGAGATCCAGTCCACGCTGAAGTCGTATGGTGACACCGAGCTGGCGGCGGTCGAGGGCATCGGCCGCACCTCCGGGCATGTGGGCGACGTCATCCTGCTCCGGCTCATCGTGGTCGGAGGGGCCGGCCTGGCTGCGGTGCTGATCGTCGGTTTCCTGCTCATCCGGTTCAGTAACCGCATCACCCGGGAGCTGACCAGCTTGTACGGGCAGGTCCGGGCAGTGGCCGAGGAACGGCTGCCTTCGCTGGTGCGGCGGCTGTCCGACGGTCACGAAGTGGACCCGGCGGCCGAAGCGCCGTCTCTGACCCTGGACAGCAGGACCCTCGAAGTGACCCAGATCGCGGAGGGGTTTTCCGAGGTCCAGCGGACCGCGGTGGAGGCCGCCGTCGGCCAGGCCGAGCTGCGTAACGGCGTCAGCAGCATCTTCCGCAGCCTGGCCCGGCGCAACCAGTCGCTGCTGCAGCGGCAGCTGCGGATGCTGGATGAGATGGAGCGCGGCACCGAGGACCCGGACGCGCTCAGCCAGCTGTTCCGGCTGGATCACCTGACCACCCGCATGCGCCGTCAGTCGGAGGGCCTGATCATCTTGTCCGGCGCCGCGCCCGGCCGCCGCTGGAACCAGCCGGTGCCGATCATCGAGGTGCTGCGCGGGGCCACCGGCGAAATCGAGGATTACGTCCGCGTCGATCTGGCTACCGATTCAGAGGACCTGGTGGCCGGGGCGGCCGTGGCCGACCTGACCCACCTGCTCGCGGAGCTGATCGAGAATGCGGCCCAGTACTCGCCGCCCAGCAGCCGGGTCCTGGTCAAGACCGGCTGGGGGGCCAGCGGTTTCATCGTGGAGGTCGAGGACCGCGGCCTGGGCATCCCGGCCGCAACCATGGCCGAGCTCAACCAGCGGCTGGCTGCGCCGCCCGAGTTCGATCTGGCCGACCGCGACCAGCTGGGACTGCTGGTGGTCAGCCGGCTGGCCCACCGGCACGGGATCAAGGTGACGCTGCGCGGTTCCCCCTACGGCGGTGCCGCGGCCATCGTGCTCATCCCGAAGGACCTGGTCGTGCAGGCCCGCACGGCGCCGCGGCCGGCCCTCGCCCGGTCCGCGCAGGCCGCGTCGCACGCTGGGATGTCCCCTTACCCGCCGATGCCGGTCAACCGGGCGCCTGACGGCCCACCACCGCCCGAGCGCGTCCCCGAGCCGCGCGACGGCCCCGGCAGCGGATACGGCCCCGGCAGCGGGAACGGCCCCGGCGACGCCCCCGGCCCGCCCTCGGGCCTGCCGCGGCGGCAGCGCCAGGCCAATCTGGCGCCCCAGCTCCGGGAGGCGCCCCCTCCCCGCCGAGGTCCCCGGGTGGCCGTCCAGGCCTCGGCGCTCAGCGACGACCAGATCGCGGCGCAGTCCGCGGAGCGGGCCCGGTCGCTGATCTCCTCGGTGCAGCAGGGCTGGCGCAGCGGCCGGACCTCAGCCGGCCGGCCCAACGCCGAACCCGGCGGCCACGCCGATGGCCGCACCGATGGAATGGCCGGCCGCGACCAGTCCGGACCTGAGGGGGATGAACGATGAGCGCGCCCACTGCGCCCGGCGGCCTGGACTGGCTGCTGGCCAACTTGACCGAGACCGTCGAACACATCCGGCAGGCTGTCATCTTCTCTGCCGACGGCATGGTCATGGGTACCTCGCCCGGCATGGTGCGGGAAGACGCCGAGCACCTGTCCGCCCTCGCGGCCGGGGTGCAGAGCCTGGCCCGCGGGGCCGGGCAGCGGTTCCGGGGCGGCAGCGTCCGGCAGACCATCATCGAGATGGACGCGGCGCTGCTGTTCATCGCCGCGGCCGGGCAGAGCACCTGCCTGGCCGTGCTGGCCGAACCGGAGGCCGACGCCGGCCAGATCGCCTACGAGATGACCGTCCTGGTCAAACGGCTCGGCCAGCACATGGGCGCCAGCCTGCGCACGTCGGCACCGGAGACGGGCGCCGGGTGAGCAGAGGTCATGAACTCCGACGACAGCAGCTGGGTGGATGCGGATGCGGGCCCGGTCGCCCGGCCCTACATGCTGACCGGCGGCCGGACCCGGCCCCGGAGCCGGACCCGGCTGGATGTCATCGACTACGTCGTGCGGACCGGCCAGCCCGCTGAGGACGACCCGGGCACCCCGGAGCGGGCGCACCTGCTCCAG
>DASWVA010000077.1:0-2370 GCA_036401415.1 Streptosporangiaceae bacterium | reverse complement strand
GTTCCACCTGGTCGCGCTGACCGGCCCGGGCCAGATCTGGCTCCAGTCCATGCCCCTGCCCAACCTGGCCCACGCGCTGGCCCCCTACCTGGCCCAGCAGGCCTCCGGTGACAGCAACGCCAGCAGCGCCGCCGTCGGGGGCATCATCGGCAACATCCTCCGCACCTGACCCTCCCGCCCCGGCACTCCCGATTCGGGCAGGCTTAGGGCAGTATTTGCCCCAAAGTCTTCCTAACCCGGCCCGGCCGCGCGGCCCCTCAGTTCTGGAGCGTGATCAGCTCGGTGGCGAATTGGTCCAGCCACTCGTCTAGGGCTCTGGGCGCGGCGGAAGCCTCCGCCGGGCGGACCACGAACTTGCTCAGTCCCGCGTCCACGTACTCCTCGATCATCTGCCGCGCCTCAGCCCAGCCGGAGGCGATCAGCGCGGCCGGATCCGCGTCCGGGCGCCGGCGCCGGACCGCGTCCGCCAGCGACGCGGGAATCGCCCCGGTGGCCACGGCCAGGCTGATCCCGAAGTGGTCCTCCTCGATCTGGCGGCCAGCGCCCGCGGCCGCCGCCTGGATGACTTCGCGCGGCACCCGCCTCACCCGGCGTCAGGAAGCTGCCCAGCCAGCCGTCAGCCAGACGCCCGGTCCGGCGCAACGCTCCCGGCGCCGACCCGCCGGTCCAGATGTCGATGGGCTTGCGCGGCAGCGGCCCGACGCTGGCCGCCTCGACGGTGAAGTACTGGCCGGTGAACGACACGCTCTCCTGGCGCAGCAGCAGCCGCAGCAACTCCAGGGACTCGTCGAACACCGCGCCCCGCCGGCCGGCCGGCACCGGGAACATCGGCCGCTCGTCGGCCCGGGCGGTTTGCAGGCCGAACGCGGGCAGTACCCGGCCCGGGGACAGCGCGGCCAGCGACGCGAGCTGCTTGGCCACCAGGACCGGATGACGGCCGGGCAGCACCGCGACGCCGGTGCCGACCTTGAGCCGGGACGTGCGGGCCAGCGCGTGGGCCATGCCGATGAACGGCTCGACCAGTGGCCCGAACACCATCTCCTGGACCCACAGCGAATCGACGCCCATCGCCTCGAGCCGGTCGACCGCGGCCGTGTACCGGGCTGCGTCCCCGTAACCGCCGAGCGCGACCCCGACCCGCACCTTCACCTGGCCACCGGCCACCCTTTCCCCGGCCACCCTTTCCCCGGCCACCCGGTCACCGGCGCCAGAAGTCGTAGCGGTCCCGGCCTGGCCGGAAGCCCGCCGCCTCGACCACATCCACCGCCACGTCGAAACGGTCGCCGATGCGCCAGTCCTGGTGGCTGTCGCTGCCGAACGACACCGCCCGGCCGCCCTCGTCCCGCCACCAGCCCAGCAGTTCGACCGACAGGAGCGGGCTCTTGGTGTTTATCTCGAGCGCCCGGTCCGACTCCGCCAGCGCCCGCAGCACGGCGCGGTACTCCTCTTCGAACGCCTTCTCCTCGTACCGGCCCGCGCTCGATGGCCAGTACCGGCGCGGGAAGTCCAGGTGGGCCAGCACCTGGAACAGGTCGCTGCCGCGGACCAGGCGCAGCAGTTCGCCGAAGTACCGCCGCAGCACCTCATCCGGCCCGAACATGCCGAACATCACGGGCAGCCCGGCCAGCCGGCCCCGCACCGGCACGGCATGGAGCGAGCCCAGGATGCGGTCGAAGCCGTGCGCGCCGACCACCGCGCCCGCGCTGGCCGCGAACAGGTGCGGCTCACCGGCTTCGACCCCGGACAGGATGCGCAGATCCGGAAAGCGCTGGCGGCAGTCTTCGATCGCGGCCAGGTAGCCGGTGACATCCAGGGGCGCAACCCGGCTCCGGTGCCGCGGCTCCAGGCCAGCGGCCCGGCCCGGGTCGCCCGCGCCCCAGCGGGTGAAGTCGAGGTGCTCGGTGAACGCGATCGCGGGCACACCCACATCAAGCGCGCGCTCGCACGCCCCGGTCATCGACGCCTGATCGGTAGTGTCGTATGACCACTCGGAGTGAACATGGTTGTCCGCCGGCACCACCACGCGCCCATTGTTCCACGCCGCCGCCTCCGCCGCACGGCCGGCGCCTGCGGCGTCCCCCCGGTCCCCACGGCAGGATTGGCGGGCAATCTGGCCGGAAACCGCCTGCTCCCGCGGGACCGCGCGTGCCAGACTCGACGCTATGGAGCGCCCGTTCAGCCAGGTCGATGTGTTCACCGACGAGCCGTACTTCGGCAACCCCGTCGCCGTCGTCATGGACGGGAAGGGCGTGAGCGCCGAGGACATGCAGCGGTTCGCGCAGTGGACGAACCTGTCCGAGACCACGTTCATCCTGCCGCCCGAAGCCGCCGGGGCCGACTACCGGGTGAGGATCTTCACCCCGTCTCGCG
>DASWVA010000076.1:0-6825 GCA_036401415.1 Streptosporangiaceae bacterium | reverse complement strand
CGACGGCCAGCGCCGCGCCCGGGTCCCGGGGCGCGCTGCGGTACGTGCCGGTGACGGTGGCCAGGCCGAAGCTCTCCCCGGCCTCCCACCACTTGGTGATGCTGCTCAGGATGTCGCGCACGTCGTGTCACCTCGGCTGTCAATGCTTCTTCTCACCGTAACCGACGGCGGACAGGCTCGCCCGGCGTAGGGTTCCCGGATGGACGCAACGGCCCCCCGGGTCCTCGTGATCGGGCTCGATCCCTACCGGGTCCCCGGGCCCTGGGATCCCCAGCCGGTCGCCGACGCGATCGAGGTGGGCATGGCCCGCTTCGCCGAGCACGGCGTCGGCGCCGAGAGCTGCCTGGTCGGCCTGGACGGGAGCGACGACGTGGCGGCGGTCGTCACCGCGGCCCTGCGGGCCCGGCCGTGGGAGTGCGTCGTGATCGGCGGCGGCGTGCGCGACGGCAGTCAGCTCGGGCTGTTCGAGCAGGTGCTCAACCTGGTACGGCGGCACGCGCCCGGGGCCGCGATCGCGTTCAACGACACCGCGGCGGACACCTTCGACGCAGCGGCCCGCTGGCTCAGCCCTCCTCCCGGCTAGCGGCGGTCAGCGCCCTGACCCCCGGCGCGGGCGCGAACGTCCTGGTCCGAGCAGAATCCCGTCCGGCTGGCCTTCAGGCACAGCAGGCCCACCAGCGCGCCGTCGGCGCTGGTGACCGCGGTCCGCCGCCGCCCGGTGGCGGCCATCGCCGCGAACACCTGCGCCAGGCTGGCCCCGGCCGGCACGGTGCGGCCCGCGAGCCGTCCCAGCGGCGCCGCGGCCGCGTCGGGAGCCTGGCCCCGGGCCAGGTCGCCGCGCTCGACGACCGCCTCCAGGTGCCCGGCCGGACTGACGATCAGCGCGGCATGGACATGATCGTCGCGAAAGAACTCCCTCAGCTCCCGGACGGAGGCGGACAGCGGATGCCTCACCGGAGCGGTGACCATCGCCTCGGCCACGGTGCGCACGATCGCAGGCACCTCCCGGGTCGATAGTAGGTCACCCCCCGATCCGGTTCCCCGGAGGCAGGCCCGGCCAGCCGCTGACCGGGGCTCCGTTAGGCTGAACCGCCTGGCTGGAAGGAGTTGGCGTGAGCATTCTCGGAACGCGCGTGGTACGGACGGAGGACGCGGGCTTCCTGACCCGTGGCGCCGTCTACACCGACGACGTGCAGGACGAACAGCTGGACGGTGCCTGTCACGTGGCCTTCGTCCGGTCCCCGGTCGCGCACGCCCGCATCAACTCGGTCGACCTCAGCGCGGCCCGGGACGCTCCCGGCGTGATCGCCGCCTACGCGGCCGCCGACCTGGTCGACGTGCCGGAACTGGCGCCGATGATGTCGGTCATCAACCAGCAGATGACCCAGCCGCTGCTGGCCCGGGACGTGGTGCGGTACGCCGGTGAACCGGTCGCGGTCATCGTCACCGAGCGGGCCGACCAGGGCGAGGACGCGGCCGAACTGGCCGACGTGGACTATGACCCGCTGCCGGTGGTGGTGGACATGTCGGATGCCGTGGGTGACGACGCCGTGCGCCTCTTCCCGGCCGCGGGCACCAACGTGGCCGCCACGTTCGGCGATCCGGCCGCGTTCGACCCCGGTCTGTTCGACGGGTGCGAGGTCGTGGTGTCCAGGACGATCGAGAACCAGCGGGTCGCCCCGGCCCCGCTGGAGACCCGGGCCGCCGCGGCGGCCTGGGGCCAGGACGGCCGGGTGACCGCGTGGATCCCCAACCAGGGCGCACAGGGCACCCGGGCCAGCCTGGCCACGATGCTCGGCCTGGACCAGGCCGACGTGCGGATCATCACCCCGGCCGTGGGCGGCGGGTTCGGGGCCAAGTTCGGGGCCGATCCCGAGCACGGGCTGGTGTGCCTGGTGGCCAGGAAGCTGGGGCGGCCGGCGCGCTGGGCCGAGACCCGCAACGAGAACCTGGCCGGCATGACGCACGGGCGGGCGCAGCGGCAGACGGTCACCATCGGCGGATCCCGGGACGGCACCGTCCAGGCTTACCGGCTGGAGGTCATCCAGGACTGCGGCGCCTACCCGAAGATCGGCTCGATCCTGCCGTCGCTGACGGTGCTGATGACGCCGGGGCCGTACGCCTTCCCGCGAGCCGAGGCGGCGGGCGTCTCGGTGCTGACCAACACCGTCCCCATCGGGGCCTACCGCGGCGCGGGCCGGCCGGAGGCGACCGCCGCGGTCGAGCGGGCCATGGACCTGTTCGCGGCGGAGATCGGCATGGACCCGGCGCAGGTCCGCCGCAAGAACCTGCTGCCGCCGTTCACCGAGCCGCACAAGACCGCGTTCGGCGCGCTGTACGACAGCGGCGACTACGCGGCCGCCCTGGACAAGGTGCTGGCCGCGGCGGACTACGCGGGCCTGCGGGAAGAGCAGGCCCGGCGGCGCGCCGCCGGGCAGACCGTGCAGCTCGGCGTGGGCGTGTCCTGTTACGTGGAGATCACCGGCGGGGGCGACGAGGCCGGCGATCCGCACGAGAACGGCACGGTGGAGGTCCACCCGGACGGGACCGCCACCATCCTCACCGGTACCTCACCGCACGGCCAGGGGCACGAGACCGTGTGGGCCATGCTGGCCAGCGAGGAGCTGGGCATCCCCCTGGAGAAGATCACGGTCAAGTGGGGCGACACCGACCTGATTCCCGAGGGCGGCGGCACCGGCGGCTCGCGGAGCCTGCAGCAGGGCGGGGCCGCGGTCCGGCAGGCGTCGCAGGAGCTGATCGAGGTGGCCCGGCAGCGGGCCGCCGACCAGCTCGAGGTGAGCCCGGGCGACCTGGTCTTCGACCTGGCCAGCAGCCGGTTCGAGGTGGCGGGCGACCCGGACGCCGCGGTACCGCTGGCCGGCCTGGCCGAAACCGAGCGGCTGTTCGTGCGGTCGGTGTTCAGCGCACCCGGGCCGACGTTCCCGTTCGGCGCGCACGTGGCCGTGGTCGACGTGGACACCGCGACCGGCAAGGTGACGCTGAGCCGGATGATCACCGTGGACGACGCGGGCACCGTGGTCAACCCGCTGCTGGCCGAAGGTCAGCGGCACGGGGGGATCGCCCAGGGCGCGGCCCAGGCGTTCCTGGAGGAGGTGGTCTACGACCCCGACGGTAACCTGCTCACCGCGACGTTCGCCGATTACCCGTTCCTGTCCGCCACCGAGGTGCCCAGCTTCGAACTGGCGGCCATGGCCACCCCCACCAGCTACAACCCGCTCGGAGCCAAGGGCATCGGCGAGGCCGGCACGATCGGGGCCACGCCCGCGGTACAGAGTGCGGTGGTGGACGCGGTCAGCCACCTGGGCGTCCGGCACATCGACATGCCCACTTCCCCGCAGCGGGTCTGGCGGGCACTGCAAGCGGCGGCCCGGACGGCCGCGGAGGAGGACCGGTGAAGGTTCAGCTCACGGTCAACGGCGAGGAGCGGTCCGACGACGTCGAGCCCCGGCTCCTGCTCGTGAACTACCTGCGGGAGACGCTCGGGCTGCGCGCGGCCAACGTCGGCTGCGACACGACCTCGTGCGGGGCGTGCACGGTGCTCCTGAACGGCGAGTCGGTGAAGTCGTGCACCGTGCTGACCGTTCAGGCCGACGGGCAGGACGTGACCACCGCCGAGGGCCTGGCCCGGGACGGGGACCTGCACCCGGTGCAGGCCGCGTTCCGCCAGGAGCACGGTCTGCAGTGCGGCTTCTGTACCCCCGGCATGGTGATGGCGGCCACCGCGCTGCTGGCGGACAATCCGCACCCCACCGAGACCGAGGTCCGGCAGGGGCTGGAAGGCAACTACTGCCGCTGCACGGGTTACCACAACATCGTCCGGGCCGTGCTGGCCGCCGCGGACACCATGAGTTCCGCACCCGAGGGGGCGAAGTGATCCCGGCACCGTTCGAGTACGCCCGGGCCACCTCCGCGGGGCATGCGCTGGACCTGCTGGCCGAGCACGGCGACGAGGCCAAGCTGCTGGCCGGCGGCCACTCGCTGCTGCCGATGATGAAGCTGCGGCTGGCGGTGCCCTCGGTCCTGATCGACATCGGCGCCCTGGACGAGCTGGCCGGCATCACCACCGACGGCGACGACCTGGTCATCGGGGCCACCACCCGGCACGCCGACGTGGCCGGCTCTGAACTGGTCCGGGCCCAGGCGCCGCTGCTGGCGTGGTCCGCGGCTCAGGTCGGGGATCCCCAGATCCGTCACCGGGGCACGATCGGCGGCTCACTGGCCCACGCCGACCCCGCGGCCGACCTGCCCCTGGCCCTGACCGCGCTGGGCGGATCGGTAGAGGTCATGGGCCCGGGTGGCCACCGGCAGGTGACCGCGGACGACTTCTTCGCGGGGTACTTCGAGACCGCGATGGAGCCGGGCGAGATGCTCACCGCGGTCCGGGTGCCCCGGCGCCCGGACGAGCCCTGGGGGTACCAGAAGTTCACCCGCCGGGCCAACGACTGGGCCATCGTCGGTGTCGCGGCCGCCGGTGGCCGGGTGGCGCTGGCCAACATGGGCGCCACGCCGTTGCGGGCCCACGCGGTGGAGGCGGCGCTGGCCGCCGGGGCGGACGCGGCCGAGGCGGCCGCGCTGGCCGCTGAAGGCACCGAGCCCGGCGAGGACATCCACGCCGACCGGCAGTACCGGCAGCACCTGGCGCGGGTGCTCACCGAGCGGGCGCTGCAGCACCAGGCCGGCTGACCCGGGCCGGCGCCAGGGTCGTGACGTGCTCTCCGCACGGGCCGGGATCATATCCGGGCAAGCTGGCCAGCTGGTTGAGCAGCCATGCGGACGACAGGACCTTGCGCAGGCCCTGCACCTCACGGCTCCCGGCCTGGCCGGCCGGGATGACCAGGTTGAACTGCTCGGCGGCGAGCGGGACGAAGGCCAGGCCGTAGGCCAGAGCGGCGGGCTCACTGGCGATACCGGCGTCGGCCAGGCCGGCGGAGATGGCCGCCGCCACCTGCAGGTGGCCGGTCACCTGCGTGCGGTAGCCGGGTAGCTGGCCCGCGTCGATCCCGGCCTCGGACAGGGCGTGATCGAGCAGGCGGCGTGCCTCGGCGCCCGGTTCCCGGTTCACCAGGCGCAGCTTGCGCCGGGCGACGTCGCTGACGCTGACCACCCCGCCGGCCACGTCCGGCCGCAGGACCAGTCCCTCGCGCCAGCAGCAGAACCCGATCACCTCACCGCCCTGGGGCAGCAGCCCGGCCGCCGGGCCGTCACCGCCGGCCCGGGCCGGCCCGCGCAGATGGGTGCCGGCCACGTGGACCAGCCCGCGGGCGGCCAGTTCGAGCGCTTCGCGGCTCGGGCACGGCCACCAGGCCAGGCTGACCGGCGGGTCCAGCAGCGCCAGCGGCGCTTCCAGCAGCGGCAGCGCCGGGTCGCAGCCCGCGACGATGAGGGTGAGCCGGGGCGGCCCGATCGGCTGAACCTCCCGGGCCGTCCCGGGATCGCCGTCCGGGCCGCAGGCCAGGCCGTGCGCGGGCAGGAACCCGGCCCGGCTGGCTGACGGGCCCCGCAGCGGGAACGCGACGTATCCCTCGCCCATGGGGGCGACGGTGACCCTGGCCCCCTGCTCACCCAGCGGGACGGCCGGCCGGGCGGTGAGCGGCAGAATCGGGGTGGCCGCCCCGAACAGTTCCTCCACCGTCATGCCCAGCGCCGACGCCAGGGCCAGCGCGGTCCGCAGCGAAGGGTCCGAGAGACCGGACTCGACCCCGGCGATGGCCTGGCGTGACACTCCGGCCATGTCCGCCAGCTGCTGCTGGGAGTACGCGCGCGCCTGCCGGGCCGCCCGCAGCCGCGAGTCGGCATGCACCACGTCACCTCCGCCCCCGGGCTGATGTCCGGTCCTGGCCCCCCACCCTACGCACGCCCGGCCCCGCGCCCGGGCGGTACGGGTTCCAGCCCCGCCATCAGGGCGAACGCGCCGACCCGCCGCAGGACTGACTCAGACCGACACTGGTGTATCGGGGCCCGCAGCCCTAAATTGGCTCTCAGGCCCAAATCCCTGGGAGGGATCGCGCATGACAGAGATCACCGTCACCGTCGACGGGGTTAAATACGCCGATAACGTCGAGCCACGCCTGCTGCTCGTGCACTACCTCAGGGAAGCAGTCGGGAAGACCGGTACCCCCATCGGGTGTGACACCTCCAACTGCGGCGCCTGCACGGTGCTGATGGACGGGGAGTCGGTCAAGAGCTGCGCGGTGCTGGCGGTTCAGGCCGACGGCGCGCAGATCACCACGATCGAAGGCATGGCCGAAGGCGGCACCCTCCACCCGCTGCAGCGCGCGTTCCACGAGTCGCACGCTCTGCAGTGCGGGTACTGCACCCCTGGCATGATCATGGCGGCCGCGGACCTGCTGCGGGAGAACCCGCATCCCTCCGACGAGGAGATCCGGGAGGGCCTGGAGGGCAACCTGTGCCGGTGCACCGGTTATGAGAACATCGTCCGCGCCGTCCGCAGCGCTGCGGAGACAGGGGTTCACCAGTGACCACGACCGAGCAAGCACCAGTCGCTGAGCTGGGCCGGGCCCGGCTCCGCAAGGAGGACGAGCGGCTGATCACCGGCCAGACCAACTGGACCGACAACATCACGCTGCCCGGCCTGCTGCACGTGGCCTTCCTGCGCAGCCCGTTCGCGCACGCCCGGATCAGGTCCGTCGACGTCAGCGCGGCGCGGGCCGAGCCAGGCGTGATCGCCGCCTACTCCGGCGCGGACTTCGCCGGCGAGCAGGGCAGCCTGCCCTGCGCCTGGCCGGTCACCCCGGACATCATCATCCCCGACCACCCGCCGATGGCCACCGACGAGGTCCGCTA
>DASWVA010000075.1:0-4703 GCA_036401415.1 Streptosporangiaceae bacterium | reverse complement strand
ACCGGGTCACCGCGCCAGTCGCTGTGCTGGTCGACGCCGGCCATGGCCAGCGGGTGCAGGGCCTGGATCATCAGCGAGCGCAGGCCGCCGATGGTGCCGGACAGGTCGGTGCTCAGCCGCCAGGTGACGCTGCGCGGGCCGAAGAATCCGTCGTCAGCCGGATACTCGGGGACACTTGCCGCGTACGACGCCGCGGACCGTTCGACCAGCCCGGACACATCCGCATAGGAATCAGCGGCCACCGTTCACCTCCGGATAACAGTGAGGTCACAACCTCAACTTCAACCTACCCGGTGGTAAGCAGGGGAAATGAACGTGGGTGCGGGATCAGCGACGCCGCCCGCCGGGCCGCCCGGGGCGCGGGCGGCCCTGGCCGCGGAACGGCAGGCCACACTGGGCCAGGTGGCCGGGCTGGAACGGGACTTTGGCCAGATCGTGGCCGCGTCGCAGGCGGACAACGCCGACGACGAGCACGACCCGGAGGGCGCGACTATCGCCTACGAGCGCCAGCACGTGGCCGCCCTGCTGGCCCAGGCCCGGGAGCACCTTACGGCGATCGACGAGGCGCTGGCGCGGCTGGACGGGGGCGGCTACGGCCGCTGCGAAGGGTGCGGCCAGCCGATCGCGCCGGAGCGGCTGGCCGCCCGGCCCACGGCCACCCGCTGCGTGACCTGCGCCAGCACGCGCCGGGCCCGGTAGCGGGCCGGGCCCGTCAGTAGCGGGCCGGGCCCGTCAGCGGCCAGGCGACTAGCTCAGGATGCGGGGGGGCGGCCGCCCGGATCAGGACGGCGGCCCAGGTGCGGAAGGGGCGCCAGGGCTCGGCCCGGGCGCGGAACTCGGCGTCGGTGAGGGGCTGCGGGAGGCCGTAGAGCTGGCCCGCGAGGGCCAGGACGCGGGGCTCACCGACCGGCAGGACGTCGGTGAAGCCGGTGCCGCGGAGGACGATCAGGGCGCTGTAGAACGGGCCGATGCCCTTGATGGCCTGGAGCTCGGCTATGGCGGCGTCGGGACCGAGGCCGGTCAGCGCGGTGACGTCGAGGCGGCCTTCGAGGGCGGCGCGGGCCACGCCGTGCAAGCGCTCGATCTTCTCCGGGCTGACGCCCGGAAACGAGTCCACCCGGAGCAGCTGGCTGGGGGTGGGGAACGCGGCCAGGCGCTGCCCGGCCAGGTCGAACGTCCGGCCGTAAGCCTCGCTGAGCAGCGAGCGGACGCCCATCATGGCCCGGGCCGGCCGGCGGGCACTGAGCACCGACCACGCGGCGGCCTCGTACGGGGAGTAGAACAGCGGGGGCCGCAGACCGGGGGCGGCCGCCTGCAGGCGGCCGATCACCGGGTCCCGGTCACCGATGCGGGCGAACTCGGTGGCGTCGTGATCGAGCGAAAGGACGCGGGCGGCCTGGTCGCGGACCACGGCCAGGTCGGCGCCGGGCGGGGCGAACACGGCCAGGTGCACCTCTCCCCCGGCGTCCTGGCGGATCTCGGCCGCAGCGGGGCTGGCGTAGCCGTCCAGGCAGAAGGCCAGCCGCATCACCCCGTCCCAGCTGCGGCCGTCGCGCTGGCCAAACCCGAACGTGGCCGCCTCGGCGAGCGAGAACGGCCCGCGGGGGGAGATGGTGAACGACGCAGTGATGAGCGCCCCGGCGGACAGCGAACTGGTGGGCATGCGGCTCCCGTCCTCGAACAAGTATGGGAACCATTGTCCCCGGAGGGTCTGACAATCCGGGGAGTCAGGCGTCGGCGGCCAGGGCCGCGACCACGGCGTACGGCAGCGGCGCAGGGTGCACAAGCAGGGCCCGGGCCACCAGGCGGATCCGCGGCCGGAGCGGGGTCAGCACCCGCTCACTGTGCCGCCAGGCCGTCACCTCACCGGTTCCCGCCACGGCGCGGACGTCCTGGCGGAACCGGCGAGCGTCGCCGCCATCGGCCTTCCAGCCCGCCAGCCAGCTCCGGAGCTCAGCGTCGTCACCGGGCAGCGTCCAGTCCCGCAGACGCTCGGCCAGCTGCCCCGCGGCATCGACCACGAACGCCTGGCCGGCGGGGACACGGATGCCGTGCACCCGGCCGGAACTGTCGGTGGCGTGGTAGATGCTGGCGGAGCGGAACCGGGCCCCGATGGCCAGCGCGGCCACCGCGTGCCCGGCTTCATGCCAGGCGGTCACCACCGCGGCGGACCGGGCGGGCCGGTAACTGGCCGCGTAGCGGCCGTCATAGCGCTGCCGGATCCACCGGCCGTGCACCACGGACTCGTCGTCGTGACGGACCAGACAGCCCAGCTCGGCACGGATCGCGGCCACGTCGCGGGCCTGGCCGGGGCTCAGGGAGGGACCTTCGGGCAATTGAGATGACACTCCTGCTTCCAGCGGGGCACGATGGATCCGTGCGGGACTGGGTGGCGTGGCACGAAGCATACGATGACCCGGCGTCTCGGCTCAGCGCCCGGCTGACGCTGGTGAAACAGCAGCTGGCCGGGGCGCTCGACCGGGCGCCGGCCGGGGCGGTCCGGCTGGTCAGCCTGTGCGCGGGACAGGGACGCGACGTGATCGAGACGCTCCCCGGCCACCCGCGCCGCGACGACGTTACCGCGGTACTGGTCGAGGCCAGCCCGGTCCTGACCGGGCAGGCCCGCGCCGGGGCGGCGGCGGCCGGGCTGACCGCGGTGCAGGTCCGGGAGGCCGACGCCAGCCAGGTGACCAGCTTCGCGGACGCGGTGCCCGCGGATGTGCTGCTGCTGTGCGGGATCTTCGGCAACGTGAGCGCGGAAGACATCGCGCGGACGGTGGCCGCGGCCCCCGCGTTGTGCGCACCGGAGGCGACCGTGATCTGGACCCGGCACCGGCGGCCACCAGACCTTACCCCGCAGATCAGGGCGTGGTTCAGCGCGGCCGGGTTTACCGAGTTCGCGTTCGGGTCGCCGCCGTCGGCGCCGGAGATCGGGGTGGGCGCCGCGACACTGCGGGACGGAGCGGACGGCGCCCTGCCCGAGGGCCCGCTGTTTCGCTTCGGCGGGCGTCCGGTATGAGTCCGGTTCGGCGCCTGGTGTGTCTACCCGCGGGCTTCTAGCATGAGCGCATGAGCCCACTGACGGGGGTCTTGCGCGAAGCCTGGGGGATGTACCGGCGCTTTGCCGCGCATTTCCTGTTGATCGCCTTCATCCTGTACCTAGTCTCGGCCGCCATCGCGGCGCTGCTGTCGCTGGCCGGCGTCGGGGGCGCCTTCGCGGCCCTGGTCATCAACTTCTTCTTCACGTTCCTGCTGCAGGCCGCGCTGGTCAAGGCGGTCCAGGACGTGCGGGACGGCCGCGTCGACCTCAGCTTCGCCGAGACGGTCAGGGCCGCACTGCCCTACCTGCTGCCGGTGGCGGGCGCATCGATCCTGGCCGCCATCGGAATCACCATCGGCTTCATTGTGATCATCATTCCGGGTCTGATCCTGCTGACGTTCTGGTCGCTGATCGTGCCGGCCATCGTGCTGGACGGTACCCCGGCCATGGGGTCGTTCGGCCAGAGCTGGCGCACGGTGCGCGGCTACTTCTGGAACGTGTTCGGCACCTACGTGCTGGTGTTCCTGATCTACCTGGCGTTCGAGATCGTCCTGACGCTGATCTTCGCGGTGCTGCCCGGGGCAGGCCGGGGGTTCATCGCCAGCGTGGTGTCCGGGACGCTGATCGCGCCGTTCCTGGCCATCGTGGTGAGCCTGATCTACTACCGCCTCACTGCCGCGCACCAGGGAACGCCGCCGGCCGGATACGGCGCACCGGGGTACCCGGAGCCGGGGTACCCGCCGCCACCCGGGGGGTCCGGGGGCGGCGGGTACGGCAGCGTGCCGGGCTACGACGCCCCGCCGGCCGGGTACGGGAACCAGCCCGGATCCAACCCGCCACCGCCGAGCTACGGTTCGCCGAACCCACCGGTGCCGGACGGGCCAGCACCAGAAGGGCCAGCACCGGACGAGCCAGCACCGGACGAGCCAGCTGCGCCGGGTGACCCATGGGGCGACGCCACCCGGGCGGACACCCCGCCGCCGGACGGGGGCCCGGGCGGGAGGGGCACCCGCCCGGACAATCCGCCGCCCGCCTGACTTCGCCACGGCCGGTCACCGGCGGGCAAGCGGTGCGAATCGGCACGTTCGCGGTAAACCCTCGCTAAGGTTGCGCCGTCTATCAGATGGCGCATCCGCCGCCCGCGCGGCCAGCCGGACAACCATGCCCCGTTGCGAGGAGAAGAACTGACCATGCCCGCCAAGCTCCAGGACATCCTGCTCACCCCCGAGACCAAGCCGAAGGTGGTAGCCGACTGCCGGGCCCTGGTCGACCAGCAGATCAAAGACAAGTCGGGGGTCTCAGCGGCCGCGCTGAAGCTGGCCTACAAGACGGTGACCAGCTTCGCCCCGGACTACCTGAACAACACGCTGGACGTGATGGTCCCGGACATCGTGGAGCAGCTGGAGCCGTTCTGGGCGGACTTCACCACGGTGGGCGGCGCCCGGTTCGGCGACTACCTGGCCAAGCGCGGACCCGAGGTCTCCGAGGCGCTGCTGTCGGTGACCGACAACGCGGCGGCGAGCTCGGAGCGCCCCACCATCGTCCGGGCGTACAAGGCGGTGCGCGGCAGCGCGGCCAAGAACGTCGAGACGGCCCTGCCGGCCGTGGGCGACCTGGTGCAGAAGTACGCGGGCTGACCCGCCCCCGGGCCCAGCTGAACGCC
>DASWVA010000074.1:0-1853 GCA_036401415.1 Streptosporangiaceae bacterium | reverse complement strand
AGCGCCACCATCACCCACCACGACAAGTGGATCCGCCGGGACAAGCACTACGTGGAGGACCGGGTCGAGCTGCGCAACCAGGACGGTGTCCTCAAGGCCATCTGGTTCACCCGGCTGATCCTGCCGCCCAACCGGGCCGAGCTGACCCGCTTCTCAAGGCTGTGAAGGGAGCCGGCGTGCTGCACTACGCCAACCTCAGACTGGGCCAGGAATTCCCGCCGGTGGAGCATCAGGCCACCCAGGAGGTCATCGACCTGGCCGCCCTGGCCCACCTGGACTTCAACCCGGTACACACCAACATCGGCTGGAACCAGCGAGCCCAGGTCTTCGGCATGACCGACACGGCCGCGCACGGCATGTTCACCATGTCTCTCATGGCCTCGGTCATCGACCGGGCCTGGCGGCACGAGGGCGCGGCCATCTCGGCCATGGAGAGCAAGCTGACCAAGCCGGTCGCTGTGGGCCAGACCACCCGCTGCACCGGGGTGATCACCGAATTGCACCCACTCGGGCCGGCCCGCAACGCCGTGGTGGTCGCGGTGACGGCCCGGGACACCAGCGGCGATGTGGTCGGCGTGGGCACGTTCCGCGTCGCGGTCCCGGACTGACACCGTGACCGGCACCAGGATCGACGACCAGTCGATGACCGGGATGCTGCGCTGGCAGGCCCGGCACCGCCCGGACGCGGTCGCGGTCCGCTGCGGGGGCGAGCGGCGCACCTACGCGGACTGAACACCCGCAGCGAGCGGATCGCGGCCGGGTTGCTGGCCCGCGGCCTGACCCCGGGGGAACGGGTCGCCGTGCTGACGGCCAACCGCGTGGAGTATCTGGAGATCTACCAGGCGGCGGCCCGGTCGGGCCTGGCCCTGGTGCCGGTCAACCCCGCGCTCACCGGCCCGGAGATCGCGTACATCCTGGCTGACTCGGGCGCCGCGCTGCTGATCGCCGACGCGGGCTCCGGCGTGGTCACCGAGCTGCCGGTCGTCACGGTGGGAGGGCCGGACGATGAGTTCGAGAAGCTGATCGCCTCGGCTCCGGGGCCAGGTCCGGGGCCGGACCCGGGACCGGAGACGGTGTTCTTCCAGGGCTACACGTCCGGCACGACCGGGCGGCCCAAGGGCTGCGTGCAGACCCTCGGCGCGTTTGTCAGCCATTACCGGCGGTCTTTCCACCTGTACCGGCACGACGACCGGGACGTCATGCTCATGCCCGGGCCGCTGTTTCACGAAGCGCCGGCCCTGTTCAGCCTGGCCCAGCTGTTCTACGGCGGCACCGTGCTGCTGCTCCCCCGGTTCGACGCCGGGGCCGCGGTCGCGGCCATCGAGCAGCACGGCGCCACGGCGATCGGGTTCGCCGTCCCGACCATGCTGGACCGCCTGATCGGCGCGGCGGCGGGCCGGGACACCGGGTCGCTGCGCAGCATCGTGGTGGCGGGCGCCCCGCTGCACGCAGACACCGTGGACGGCGTGCTGCGGGGGTTTCCCAGTGCCGCGCTGCACGAGTTCTACGGCGGCACCGAGATCGGCATCATCACCACCATCGAGCACCGCGCCCAGCGGGAGCACGGCTCCAGCGTGGGCACGCCCGTGCCGGGGTTCGACGTGATCATTCTGGACGACGACGACCAGCCGGTGGCCGCGGGCGGGATCGGCCAGATCTACGTCACGCCGGTCATGATGACCGGTTACCACGGCCGGCCCGAAGCAACCGCGGCCGCCACCCGCACCATCGACGGCGTGCCGTGGCTGACCCTGGGTGACCTCGGGCGGCTGGACGAGCACGGCCACCTGCACCTGGTCGACCGCAGGAGCCACATGATCATCACCGGCGGGGAGAACGTGTACCCGGCCGAG
>DASWVA010000073.1:0-4015 GCA_036401415.1 Streptosporangiaceae bacterium | reverse complement strand
GAGCCCGTCACCGCCACCACGGCGATCGCGCTGGCGGCCGAGCGGGACCGGCTGGCCCGGGCGCTGCGGGACACGCACCGGCAGCTGGCCACGACTGAGGCGCAGCTGCAGGCGGCCAAGCGCTCGGCCACCATGAAGCTCGGCCAGGCCATGGTCCAGGCGGCCAAGCGCCCGTGGATCGGCGGCCCGCGGCTGCCCGTCCACCTGTACCGGATGTGGCGTGAGGGCAAGGCGATGCGGTCCGCGGGCGGCCTGCCCGAGGGAGCCCGGTCCGAGGAGGAGGCCCGCTGGGCCAAGATCCTGATGGACGGCGGGGCCGGCGGCGCCGGGGACCGGTTCCTGGCCGCCTACACCGTGCCCGGTCTGGCCTGGTCGGCAGCGGCCGGGACGGAGCGCCAGGACCTGGCCGACGGCCTGGTCGTGGCCGGGGTGCTGACCGACACCAGCTGCGCCACGCTGGCCCCGGACGTCACCGTCGAGCAGCTGCTGCCACACGACGCCGCGTTCGTGCTGGAGGGCTCGGGCGCCGATCTGGTGCTGATCGAGGCGGCCGCCCTGCTGGGTGGCGTGTGGGCCCATGCGGGCGACCCGGCCGCCACCGACCGGGGGCGGCGGCTGGCCGACCTGATCGACCTGGCCCGCGCCCTGGGCAAACCGGTCATCTTCTTGCGCAATGCCCCCCACTACCTGATGCCCTACCTGGACTGGCTGGATACCCACTGCGACGCGACGGTGGACGGCGGCCTGGGCGTCCAGCTGGCCCGGTTCAACCCGATCGACCTGCCCGGCCGGCGGGGCACGGCCGCGGTCTACGCCGGGCAGCGTGACCCTCGTGAAGGCCCGGCCACCAAGCGGCTGCTCGACGAGCTGACCGGCGACGGGACCGGCCGGGTGGAAGTCATCGGCCGCCCGTCGTGGCGGACCGCGCCCCGCCTCTACCGCGAGCATCAGCTGTTCCTGGCCGCCACCGCGGAACAGGCCCGCGAACAGCTGGCCTGCGGGGCTCGGGCGGTGGGGCCGGTGACCGGGACCTCCAGGCAGGAACTGGCCGCGGCGGCCGAAGCGGGCCCGCGCAGCATGGCGGAGATCAAGGCGGCCCTGCACGAGGTGTTCGCCACCCAGGCCACCCCGGTGCGGCTGGCCGAGCTGAGCCGCCAGGCCGGCCTGCCACCGCAGCCGCTGCCAGGCCGCCGGGTCGCGGTCCTGGCCGGTCTGCGCAGCAGTGCGGACGCGGGGGTGCTGGCCAGCAGGGTGCTGAGCCAGCGGCTGCGCCCGGCCGAGGTTATTGTGTGGCTCGACGGGACGAGCCGGGGCGGGACGGCCGCTGAGGCCAGCGGGGCGCTGGACCGGATGGCCCGCGAGGGTATCGCGGTCAGCCTGGTGCCCGGGACCGGTACCGCCGCCGCGGCCCGGGCGGCCACCTCGCCGTGGGCGGCGGTCTGGGAGCCAGGCGTGACCTACCCGCCTGCCACCCTGCTGGAGCTGGTGTGCGCGCTGGAGTGCTCGCGCGCCGACGCCGTCGGCTACGTACCGGGCGCCGACTACGTGTTCACCGACGTCCTGGATCCGGCCGTGGCCCGGACCGGGCTGTACCGGGACGGCGCGCCGCCGCGGTCGGCGTGGGGCCGCCGTGGCCTGCGGCTGTTCGCGGTCGCCCCCAATGAGACCAGTGGAACCAGTGAGCTCAATGAGAGGGAGCACGCCTGATGCCCGCGCGTTCGGCCCTGGTATACGGGGACGTCAACCTCAACCTGATCGACGGGTCGGCGATCTGGGTCCAGTCCATGGTGCTGGCGCTGGCCCGGGCGGGCTGCGCAGTCACGCTGGTGCTGAAGGCGCCGGTGCAGACCGACCGGCTGCTCACCCCGCTGCAGGGCGAGGCGGGGGTCACTGTCCGGCGCCCGGCCGAGGAAGACCTGCTGCCGGGCGTCGGCCCGAACGGGATGTCCCCGCAGCAGGCGTCGACGGTGCTCAGCGCCGTGGACGCTGAGCACCGGCACGATATTGTGGTGCTGCGCGGTCGCCGGCTGGTCGACCAGGTGGTCACCGACGACCACTTCCGGGGCCGGCTGTGGACCTACCTGACCGACATCCCGCAGTCGATACCGGAGATGACCCCGGAGTCGGTGACCTGGCTGACGGGCGTCGCGGACAGCTCCCAGTACGTGCTCTGCCAGACCGAGGAACTGCGCTGCTTCCTGGAGGGCAGCGTGCCCGCCGCCTGCGGCAAGTGCGTACTGTTCCCGCCGGTGGTGCCGCCCGCACCCGCGGCCGCCGGGGCGCCGGCCGGCCCGGCCGATGGGGAGCCGGGTGTCCTGCGGCTGGTCTACACGGGCAAGTTCGCGCCCCGCTGGAACACCTACGAGATGACCCAGCTGCCCGGCCTGCTGGCCCAGCGCGGGGTCCGGGCCGAGCTGCACATGGTCGGCGACAAGATCCACAACGACCCGGGCGACCCCGGTTACCACCACCGGATGCGCGCGGCTCTGGGCGAGCCGCCCGCTCCCGGTGCGGACGACGCGCCGCCGGTGGTGCCCGCCAACGGCGTGGTGTGGCGCGGCGGCCACTCCCGCGAAGGCGCGATGCGGATCGCGGCCTCGGCGGATATCGGGCTCGGCTGGCGGCACCCGTCGCTGGACGCCAGCCTGGAACTGTCGACCAAGGTGCTGGAGTTCGGCCTGCTCGGGCTGCCGGTCATCCTGAACCGCACGCCGATGCACGAGGCGCTGCTCGGCGCCGATTACCCGATGTTCGCCCGCGACCTGGACGACGTCGTGGCCATCGCCGAGAGCGCCGCCGCCGATCCGTCGATCATGAAGCTGGCCGCCAGCCGGACCTCGGCCGCGGCCGCCGAGTACACGCTGGACAAGGCGTCCGGCCGGATCCGGCGCTACCTGGACGACGCGCTGCCCCGGATCGAGGTCGCCCCGGGCACCGGGAAGCTCAAGGTGGCGGTGGCCGGGCACGACCTGAAGTTCTTCACCCCGCTGCTGGAGTACCTGCGCCAGCAGCCCGGGCTCGAGGTGCGCACCGACCGCTGGATCACCCTCGGTGAGCACGACGAACAGGCCAGCCGGGAGATTGCCGACTGGGCTGACGTGGTGATCTGCGAGTGGTGCGGCCCTAACGCCATCTGGTACAGCAGGAACAAGCGGAAGGGCAGCCGGCTCATCGTCCGGCTGCACCGGTTCGAGGTGTTCGCCCGTTACCCCTACGGCGTGAAGATCGCGAACGTGAATCAGGTGGTCTGCGTGGACAAGTACTACGCGCAGCTGACCGCGGAGAAGACCGGCTGGCCGTCAAAGAAGATCGTGGCTCTGCCCAACACGGTGGAGGTCGGCCAGCTGGACCGGCCCAAGCTGGACGGCGCCCGGTTCAACCTCGGCATGCTCGGCATCGTGCCGTCCCGTAAGCGGGTCGACCTGGCCCTGGACGTACTGGAGGAGCTGCGCCGCGACGACGAGCGGTACCTCCTCTGCGTCAAGTCCGGCATGCCCTGGGACCACTGGTGGATCTGGCAGAAGCCGGAGGAGCGCGGCCACTACGCGGCGGCGCTGCAACGCATCCAGCGCTCGCCGCTGCTGCGCGGTGCGGTGGTGTTCGACGAGGCGGGCCGGGACGTGCCGGCCTGGCTGCGCCGGGTCGGGTTCGTGCTGTCGACCAGCGACGACGAGAGCTTCCACGTGGCGCCGGTGGAGGGCATGGTGTCGGGCGCGGTCCCGGTGATCCGCCACTGGCCCGGCGCTGAGACGGTCTACGACAGCCGGTGGATCCACGAGAGCCCGGCCGAGATGGCCGCGGCCATCAGCGCGCTGGCCACCGAGGAGCAGTGGCAGGAGGCCGGGGCTCTGGCCAAGGCTCAGGCCATCGAGGCGTTCGAGTCCCGCAAGGTCTTCGCCACCTGGTACCGGCTGCTGACCGAGAACCTGGCCCCGGCCACGTCGGTGGCCCGGTACTCGCTGCCCGGCATGCCCTGACGCACCCGGGCCGCTGGGTCAGCCGCGGCCGTAGCGGG
>DASWVA010000072.1:0-2871 GCA_036401415.1 Streptosporangiaceae bacterium | reverse complement strand
ACCCGCTGCGGACCCGATCCGTGCAGCAGAAGCAGCGTCCAGGCCTGGGTCAGGCTGATGTGCGGCGGCAGGATGGCCCGGCGCAGCAGCATGGACAGCTCGACCAGGGCCGTGCCGAGCTCATCAGCCAGCCCGGCCGCTCCGGAGCGGCCGGTGAGCCGGACGGGTGCGGTCATGACCTGGCTCTGGCCGGGGTGGCTGGGCGGTCCCGCCGGATCCGCGCGGCTCCTGGCCCCTGATCACGCTGTGATGCCGACATGGTTTCCTCCTTGAAACCAGATCCGGCAGGTAAGGGGCGGCCCGGCCCGGTGCGCAGGCTCGGGGCCCTGCTCCTTCCCGCGATGCCCTGCCATGGGACATCCCCGGTTCACAGTTCCAATGTATATAGGCCCCCTATGTATGTCAATGTACAGTTGACCCGCGCTTTACCTGATCTTGACCTGATTCCCCCTTCGGGCCCCCACCGCGCCTGCTCCCGCACCGCCGTCCTTCTGCTAGTTGATTCCGTAACATTAAGTCCTGGTAATCTTTCTTCCATGGAATGGAAATTCTCCTTGCCGCCCGGCGAGCTGGCCCGCCGGTGACCAGCCCCGCCACCATGCGCGCCGTCGTCCTCGACGCCCCCGGACCGCCGTCCGCGCTGGCCATCCGCGAGCTGCCGATACCGGTGCCCGCGCCGGGCTGGGTGCTGATCAGGGTCCGGGCGTTCGGCCTGAACCGGTCCGAGTTGCACACCCGGCTCGGCCTGGCCGAGGGCGTGACGTTCCCGCGCGTCCCCGGTATTGAGGCCACCGGCGAGGTCGCCCGGTGCCCCGGGGGCGAGTTCGTGCCCGGCCAGCAGGTCGCGGCCATGATGGGTGGCATGGGCCGGACCTTCGACGGCGGCTACGCCGATTACACCTGCGTCCCGGTCAGCCAGGTCATCCCGTTCCGCAGCGGCCTGGACTGGGCCACCCTCGGTGCGGTCCCGGAAATGCTGCAGACCGCCTACGGCTCGCTGACCGTGGGACTCGACGGCCAGCCCGGCCAGACCCTGCTGATTCGCGGCGGCAACTCATCGGTGGGGATGGCCACCGCGGTGCTGGCCCGGCAACGGCGGATGACCGTCCTGGCCACCACCCGCGACCCGGCCAAGGGGGCCGCCCTCACCGCCATCGGCGCCGACCATGTGCTGATTGACGACGGCGACGTCGCCCGCCAGGTCCACGACGTTCTGGGCGGCGGGGCCGACACCGCCCTCGAACTGGTTGGTACCCCGACCCTGCCCGACACCCTGCGCGCGGTGCGCGTGCACGGCACCGTCTGCTTCACCGGCATGCTGTCCAATCAGTGGACCGTCCGGGACTTCTACCCGATCGGCTACCTGCCAGCCGGCGTCCGCCTCACCGCCTACGGCGGCGACGCCCGCGACCTGCCCGCCGCGGTGCTGCAGGACTTCCTCGACGCCGTGGCGGCCGGCACCGTCCCGGTGCCCCTCGGCCACGTCTACCAGTTCGGCCAGATCGCCGAAGCGCACGCCGCCATGGAAGCCAGCCAGGCCACCGGCAAGCTGGTCGTCCTCACCTGACCCGGCCGTCCCGGCGCTGATGACCGCAACCTCCGGCATCGCGGCCCGGCCCGGGCGCCTTTCGCCGGTCGCGAAAACACTTCTGCCGTCCCCGGGCCCGCGGTTACCGTGACCTCACCAGCGCCGACGCGCCTGCCTGACCGACACCAGCGGCTGGAGAAGAGCGATGGGAAAACTGCCCGCGATCCGGTCCGCTGACCGGCGGCCGGAGCCGCTGCTGCGCACCCTGCTCGGCGACGTGCTGCGCCGGGCCCGCCACGGGCAGCGGCGCACGCTGGCCGACGTGGCCCGGGCGGCCCGGGTGTCCATGCCGTATCTGTCCGAACTCGAGCGCGGCCGGAAGGAAGCTTCCTCTGAGGTCCTGGCCGCGGTGTGCGACGCGCTCCGGGTCGAGCTGTCCGACGTGCTCGCCGAGGTGGGCCGCGAACTGGCCGCGGAACGGGCCCGCCGCCTGCTGGCCGGGCGGGTGGCCGCCGAACGGGCCCGCCACGCGCAGTTCCCGGTCGTGGTGCCCCTGGACGCCGTGCGGAGCGGCCGGGCCCTGCCCCCGATCGGCCCAGCCGCTCCCGCGAGCCCGCACGAACTGCAGGACTTCCTGGCCGCCTAGGCGCTGAGCAGTTCCGCGGGCACCGGCACCTTGCGCGAGCTGATCACCTCATCGGCCAGGCCGTACCCGACCGCTTCGAGGGCGGTGAACGTCTTGTCCCGGTCGGTGTCCTGGCGGATCCTGGCTCGCGGGTGGCCGGTGTGGGTGCTGAGGATCTCCTCCATGTCGTCCCGGATCCGGGCCACCTCCCTGGCCTGCACGGCCAGGTCGGGCAGGGCCCCCCGGGCTTCGGCCGACGGCTGGTGCAGCAGCACCCGGGAGTGCTTGAGCACGGTGCGCTTGCCCGGGCTGCCCGCAGCCAGCAGCACCGCGGCCGCCGACGCCGCCTGTCCCATGCAGGTGGTGGCCACGTCGGGCCGGATGAACTGCATTGTGTCGTAGATCGCGGTCATCGCGCTGTACGAGCCACCGGGAGAGTTGATGTACAGGGCGATCTCGGTGTCCGGGCTGGCAAACTCCAGGTGCAGCAGCTGGGCCATGATCACGTTGGCCACGCCGTCGTCGATCTCGGTGCCGAGGAAGATGATCCGCTCCGACAGCAGCCGCGAGTAGATGTCGTAGGCCCGCTCGGTGTTCGCCGTCTTCTCCACCACGGTCGGAATGGTGTACTGCCCCATCACCTTCACACTCCTGCCGCCGCGCCGGACATGGCCGGGCGGACGTCGCTGACGTTTTCCACGATGTGGTCGATCAGCCC
>DASWVA010000071.1:0-1810 GCA_036401415.1 Streptosporangiaceae bacterium | reverse complement strand
CGGGTTCGGCCTGCTGTTCGCCTTGTTCCTGCTCAAGCCGCTGGTCACCGCGCTGTGCCTGGGCAGCGGCGCGACCGGCGGCCTGCTGACGCCGACGTTCAGCACGGGCGCGGTGTTCGGCGGCGCGGCCGGGGTCGCCTGGAACCTGCTCTGGCCCGGTTCCCCGCCCGGCGCCTACGCCCTCATCGGGGCGGCCGCGCTGCTCGGCGCGGCCATGCAGGCCCCGCTGGCGGCCCTGGCCCTGACCCTGGAGCTCACCCACAGCGGCTTCCAGATCATGGTGCCCATGCTGGCCGCCACGGTGACCGCCACCGTCGTGTCCCGGTACGTCGATGGCTACTCGATCTACTCGGCCCGGCTGCCGCCGCACCGGGGTGGCCCGTCCCGCCGGGGTCGGCCGCCCGCCTGCCCGGAGCGGCCCGGGGACGCCGACGGTCCCGAGACCGCCTGAGCCACCCCGCCACGGCGCTCATCCCGGGCCGGCCAGGATCGGTTAAACCGGTGTAAACCTCCGTGCGCGATGCGCGCGCCGACGGTAGCCTCGGGCCGGGCCAGGGATAAGATCTCGCGCGGGGAGGATCTTGAATGTCCTTGCTGACGCGTAACCCGGCACATGGGGGCCGCTGGCGGACGAGCCGGGAACTGTCCTGGCCGTCACTGGTGACCGAGCACCGGGCCTGGATCGCGGCGACGTTCGCGGTCTGCGGCCTGTTCGGCCTGGGGGTCACGCTCGTCTCCTCCGACCACCTGCACCGCGCGTGGGGCCTGATGGCCGCCTGCGGCTACGGGCTGTCCGCGGTCTCCGTGCTGGCCTGGCGGTCGCGCGGCGCCGACCTGGCCCTCGCGCTGAGCCTGTGCGGCGCGCTGCTGATCCCGCTGTCCTGGATGGCGGTCACCGGCCAGGGGCAGCCCGAGGTGGCGGTGATCATCCGCTCGGCCGGGCTGCTCGTGCACCACGGCACCCCTTACGAGGCGCCCGGCCTGCTGGCGCACACCCGCGATCCGAACGCCTACAACCCGTATCTGCCCGCCATGACGATCTTCGCCCTGCTGTGGACGGTGGCCTCCCACAACCCGCTGGCCGATCCGCGGGTCTGGTTCGGGGTCGCGTTCGCGGTCTGCTTCGCGCTGGCCCTGCGGGTGGCCGGGGCCCGGGATGTCGCCCGCTGGACGGTGTTCGTCACCGCCACCCCGATCATCGCGTTCGAGCTGGCCGTGGGGGGCACCGACGTGCCGATCATCGCGCTGATCTGCCTGGGCTTCGCCCTGATGTGGAGGTACCCGCGCCCGGTCCTGGCCGGCCTGGCCTTCGGCGGCGCCGCCTCGATGAAGGCGACCGCCTGGCCCGCCGTGGTCGTGGCGATCAGCCTGGCCCTGGCCCGCGACGGCAAGCGCGCTGCCGCGATTATGACCGCCGTGGCGTTCAGCGTGGTCGCGGTCCTGGTGGGCCCGTTCGCCGCGACTCAGCCCGGGTCCCTGGTCAAGAACACGATCCTGTTCCCGCTCGGCCTGGCCAGCGTGACCTCAGCCGCGGTCAGCCCGCTCCCGGGCCACCTGATCGCCGAGACGGGTCATGCCGGCCGGCTGTTCGTGATCGCGGCCCTGGTGGCCACGGCCCTGGCCATCGGGGCGTCACTGGTCTTCCGCCCGCCGCGGCAGGTGCCGGCGGCCGCCACCCGCCTGATCGTGGCCCTGACCCTGATGTTCCTGCTCGCCCCGGCCACCCGGTTCGGCTACTTCATCTACCCGGCCGGCATCGCGGCCTGGCTGCTGCTGTGCCTGCTGACTCAGCCCCCGGCGTTCAGCCCCG
>DASWVA010000070.1:0-2044 GCA_036401415.1 Streptosporangiaceae bacterium | reverse complement strand
GGATCCTGCTCAGCGGGCCGCCGGCCGCGCCCTCAGGCGAGACGTGCAGGACCACGGTCCCGTAGGCGGTGCCGCTCATCCGCCCGTCGCAGATGCGGACCATGTCCCGGACGCCCTTCCGCAGCAGCTTGGCCGGCAGCGGCATGTTCGACACCTCGGGCATGCCCGGGTAACCGCGCGGCCCGCAGCCCCGCAGGACCAGGACCGAGTCGGCATCCACCTCCAGGTCCTCGTCGTCCAGCCTGGTGTGCAGGTCCTCGATCGAGTCGAAGACCACCGCGCGGCCGCGGTGCTGCAGCAGCTGCGGCGACGCGGCGGCGGGCTTGATCACCGCCCCGTTCGGGGCCAGGTTGCCGCGCAGCACCGCGATGCCCGCCTCGCTCTGCAGCGGTTCGGCCCGGGCCCGGATCACCTCGCGGTCCCAGATCTGGGCGTCGTCCAGGTAGCTCGTCAGCGGCTCGCCGGTCATGGTCAGCGCGGACGGGTCCAGCAGGTCCCTGACCTCCCGCAGCACGGCCAGCAGCCCGCCGGCCCGGTGGAAGTCCTCCATCAGGAACTGCCCGGCCGGCTGCAGGTTGACCAGCAGCGGCACGTCGGAGCCGATGCGGTCGAAGTCGTCCAGGCGCAGTGGTATCCCGAGCCGTCCGGCGATGGCCAGCAGGTGCACCACGGCGTTGGTTGACCCGCCCAGCGCGGCCAGCGCGACGATCGCGTTACGGAACGACGCCTGCGTCAGCACCTGGCTGGGCCGGCGCCCGGCCTGCACCATCTCCACCGCGAGCTTCCCGGTGGCGTGCGCCTGCACCAGCAGCCGGCTGTCCGGCGCGGGTAGCCCGGCCGTGCCCGGCAGCGTGGTCCCGAGCACCTCGGCCAGCAGGCCCATGGTCGAGGCGGTGCCCATCGTGTTGCAGTGACCCCGGCTCCGGATCATCGACGACTCCGACGCCACGAAGTCGGCCTGCGACATCGTGCCGGCCCGTACGTCTTCGCTCAGCCGCCACACGTCGGTGCCGCAGCCGAGCGGGGTACCACGGAACGTGCCGGTCAGCATGGGGCCGCCAGGGACGACCACCGCGGGCAGGTCCACCGACGCCGCGCCCATGAGCAGCGCCGGGATGGTCTTGTCGCAGCCGCCGAGCAGGACGACGCCGTCGATCGGGTTGGCCCGGATCATCTCCTCGATGGCCATGGCGGCCATGTTCCGCCACAGCATCGCGGTCGGGCGGACGTTGGTCTCGCCCAGCGACACCACCGGCATCTCCAGCGGGACGCCACCCGCCTCCCACACCCCGGCCGTCACGTGCCGGGCCACCTCGCTCAGGTGCCGGTTGCAGGGCACCAGGTCCGAGGCGGTGTTGGCGATCGCGATCTGCGGGCGGCCGGTGAACGCCGAATCGGGCAGCCCGCGCCGCATCCACGCCCGGTGAATGTAAGCGTCCCGGTCCTGGCCGCCGTACCACTGGGCGCTGCGCAGCTCTGGCATCGTTTTCCTGCTCCCGGCATCTGGATCTACTATTCGGAACGCCATGGACGTTACCCCCGCGACCAGCACGCTCACCAGGGACTAGGCCTCCGCATGCGCGCATTCGTCATCACCGGACCCGGAGCAGCGGAGGTCCGCGACGTCGACCCGCCCGAACCCGGGTCGGGCCAGGTGGTGGTGGACGTGGAGCGGGCCGGGGTGTGCGGGACCGACGTGGAGTTCTACACCGGCCACATGGTGTACCTGCGCACCGGCGAAGCCAGTTACCCGGTCCGGATCGGGCACGAGTGGTGCGGCGTGGTGACCCGGGCCGGCGACGAGGACGGCGCCTGCTGGGTGGGCCGGCGGGTGGCCGGGGACACCATGCTCGGCTGCGGACAGTGCCAGCGCTGCCGGAACGGACGCCAGCACCTGTGCGCGGACCGGTTCGAGATCGGCATCCGGGGCGGCTGGCCCGGGGCCCTGGCCGAGCAGTTGCTGGTCCCGGCCTCCGCGCTGCTGCCGCTACCGGACCCGATCGGCGCCACCGCGGGCGCCCTGATCGAACCGGGGGGCAACGCC
>DASWVA010000069.1:0-4293 GCA_036401415.1 Streptosporangiaceae bacterium | reverse complement strand
AACACGCTGTTCCGCTACGACGCCGGCACGCTGGAGGCCTACCTGGTCGACGCCGAGACCAGCGAGCAGCACCCGCAACTGTCCGCCGGGCAGCGGGGTTACGACCTCGAGCTGGCGCAGGAACGGGTGTACGGCGAGCTGCTCGACCTGCAGGCCGGGGAGCTGCTGCCGTCCGACGTGGACCCGTTCGACATCTCCGAGCAGCTGAACAGCCGGTACACCGCCCTGTGGGAGGAGCTGACCCGGGAGGAGATCCTGCGGCCGGACGAGCAGCGGTACCGGATGGCCGAGCGGCTGCGCCGGCTCAACCAGCTCGGCTTCGACGCCGAAGAGGTGGAGCTGGTCAGCACCCCGGCCGGGAACCGGATGCGCGTCCGGACCCGGGTGGCCGAATCCGGCGAGCACAGCCGGCAGCTGTTCCTGCGGACCGGGATCGACGCGGGCGAGAACCAGGCCCGCCGCCTGCTCAACGACATCGCCTCGTTCCGGGCCTGGATGGAGCAGAAGGACGGCCGCCCGGTACCCGACTTCGTGGCGGCCAACCGGTGGCGCGAAGAGGTGTACGAGCCGGTGGTGAAGGCCATCCCGGCCGACCTGCGCGGCCGGCTGGCGCCGGCCGAGATCTTCCACGAGGTCCTGGAGCACCGCTGGTACATGTCGGAGCGGGCCGGCCGGGACGTGGGGACCCGGGCCGCGGCCCGGTCCTACTTCGACCGGGTGCTGCCCGAGGCGCCCGAGCCGCTGGAGGTGTCCGGGGACGGTGCGGGTGAGGAGCTGGCCGAAACCGAGCTCAGTGAGATGGCCGGACTGAACGAGCCCACCGGGCCGCTGCCGGTTCAGCCCGCGTCCGACACCAGCTCGGAGTAGAGCGCCGCGGTCTGCCGGGCGACCGCCTGCCAGCCGAACTCGGCCACCGCGCGGGCCCGGCCGGCCTGGCCCATGGACTTGGCCAGCGGCGGCTCGGTGAGCACGGTGTTCAGCGCCATGGCCAGGGACGCTGGGTCGTCCGGGGTCACCAGCAGCCCGGTCACGCCGTCCTCGACCACCTCGGGGATGCCGCCCACCCGGGACCCGACGACGGCCGTGCCGCAGGCCATGGCCTCCAGGTTGACGATGCCCAGTGGCTCGTACAGGGACGGGCAGGCGAACACCGCGGCGTGCGACAGCAGCTGGATCACGTCCGGCTTGGGCAGCATCTCCGGGATCCACACCACCCCTGACCGGGTCTCGCGCAGCCCGTTGACCAGGCTGGTCACCTCGTCCAGGAGTTCGGGGGTGTCAGCCTGCCCGGCACAGAGCACCAGCTGAGCGGACGGGTCCAGCTCCGCCGCGGCCCGCAGCAGCACCGGCACGCCCTTCTGCCGGGTGATCCGGCCCACGAAGATCACGTACGGGCGGCCCGGGTCGACGCCGTACCGCTCGGCCACCCCGGAGCCGGGGTCCGGGACGTATTCGCTCGTGTCGATGCCGTTGCGGATGACCCGGACCTTCGATGGATCAATTTCGGGATAAGCGGCCAGGATGTCCTGGCGCATGCCGTTCGACACCGCGATCACCGCCGCCGCCGAGGTGGCGGAGACCCGCTCGCACCAGGACGAGATCGCGTACCCACCGCCCAGCTGCTCCGCCTTCCACGGGCGCAGCGGCTCCAGCGAGTGCATGGTGACCACGTGCGGGATGCCGTAGAGCAGCGCGGCCAGGTGACCGCCCAGGCTGGCGTACCAGGTGTGGGAGTGCACCAGGTCGGCGCCCTCGGCCCCGGCGGTCATGGCCAGGTCGGTGGAGACGGTCTGCAGAGCCTGGTTGGTGCCGGACAGCAGATCCCACGGCCGGTGCGCCACCGCGTCCGGCCGGTCGGCGCCCTGGCAGTGCACGGTCACGTCGACCAGGCCGGCCAGCTCACGGGCCAGGTAGGTGACGTGCACGCCGGCGCCGCCGTAGACCTCGGGCGGGTACTCGCGGGTGAGCAGGGCGACCTTCAGCCGCCGCGCAGGATCCGGTGCGGTCACGCGGTCACCGCCTGGCCCTTGCCGACCACGGTCACGCCGCCGGCCGAGACGACGAAGCCGCGGGCCCGGTCGTGGGCCTTGTCCACGCCCACCATCACGCCCTCGGGGACCTCCACGTTCTTGTCCAGGATCGCGTTCCGGACCACCGCGTGACGGCCGATGCGGGTGTTGTCCAGGACCACCGCCCGCTCGACCGAGGCCCAGCTGTTGACCCGCACGCCCGGGGACAGGACCGACTCGCGGACCAGGCCACCGGAGACGATGACGCCGTTGCTGACCAGGCTGTTCACGGCCCGGCCGATCCGGTCACCGGACTCGTGCACGAACTTGGCCGGGGGCAGCGACGGCACGTAGGTCAGGATCGGCCAGCGGTTGTTGTACAGCGTGAACAGCGGCTGGACGGCGCACAGGTCCATGTGCGCATCGAAGTAGGAGTCCAGCGTCCCGACGTCCCGCCAGTACGGCACGTCGTCCTCGATCGCGCCGGGGATCTTGTTAGTGAGGAAGTCATAAGCCTGCGCGGCCCCGTCCTTGACCAGCAAGGGCAGGATGTTGCCGCCCATGTCGTGCCGGCTGGAGTCGTCGACGGCGTCCTTGCGCAGCGCGTCGACCAGCACGTCGGTGTCGAACACGTAGTTGCCCATGGACGCGTAGGCCAGGTCCGGACGGCCGGGGATGCCGGGCGGGCCGGCGGGCTTCTCCAGGAACTCCGTCACCGTCCGGCCGTCCTGGCCGACGCCCACCACGCCGAACTCGGTGGCCTCCTCCCGCGGCACCGGGATGCAGGCCACGGTCACGCCGGCCCCGTGCTCGACGTGCTGCGTGATCATCTGCGACGGGTCCATGCGGTACACGTGGTCGGCGCCGAACACGATGACGTGGTCCGGCCGCTCGTCGTTGATCAGGTTCAGCGACTGGTAGATCGCGTCGGCCGAGCCGGTGTACCACTGGGGACCCAGCCGCTGCTGGGCGGGCACCGGGGTCACGTAGTTGCCGAGCAGCGAACTCATCCGCCAGGTGGTGGAGATGTGCCGGTCCAGGCTGTGGCTCTTGTACTGGGTCAGGACGCAGATCTTCCTGATGCCCCCGTTGGCCAGGTTGGACAGCGCGAAGTCGATCAGCCGGTACAGGCCGCCGAACGGGACGGCGGGCTTGGCGCGGTCGGCGGTGAGCGGGGACAGGCGCGTGCCCGCGCCCCCGGCGAGCACGATCCCGAGGACGCTCGGGTCTGGCATGTCGGCCCTCCTTCGGCACGGCGGTGGCGTCTTCGCCCGGTGCGTACCGCCATGTTCTCCCTGGAGTGCCCAGCCAGGGAAGCTTTCAACGGTTAACAGGAAAAGAAAGACCCTGGCCAGGGGGAGGGCCGTGCCGGTCACCGGGCTGATGCGCGCCCTTGAGGAACGGCTGACCCTGCGGCAAGATGCTGGTCATGCGCCTTTCTGATCTTGATCCGGAGCGGGCGGGCGCCGAGCTCGCCGCGTGGGCCACGGCGTTCGCCCGGGGCCAGATACGGCATCCGCTGCTGGCCCCGGCGCTGGAGTCCGGCGAGCGCTGGGCGGCCAGGATCAGCCCGGCCGGAAAACACGCGCTCAGCCAGGGCGACGTACGTGAACCAACCGTGATCACCGGCGGCGGCTCCGGGGACGATCATTTCCAGGCCGCCGTCACCAGTACCCGGGTCCTGCTCTGCGCGGGCAAACGCGTGGTCCAGGCCTGGCCGATCTCGGAGCTGCATGACATCCGGGCGCTCGATAACCTGACCGGGGCCGCGCTCCTCCCCTACGAGCCCAACCCCGACTACGATGACCGGTTCGACACATTGATGTCGGCCCTGGCCCCGTCCGGCGGCGGCCTCGCTCAGCTGGTCCCCCATCAGCTTCACCGCGCGGTTCACCTGGACTGGCTGAAGTTCGAGGCCGCCTGCGCGGCCCACCAGGACCGGCTCGGCGCCTGGACCGCCGCTCTCCCCCGGCGTCTGGCCACCATCGCGGCGACCGCCCGGCAGGGTGTATGACCCGGTCGAACCGGCGCGGCGGCCGCGACCGCGGCGGAGGCCTCCGCCAGAGGCAAGATCTTGACCGCCCGCTAGGACCTGGAGACCGGGCGGGACCGGCTGGGCGCCGCGCTCGACGAGATCCAGCCGTTCAGCGAGGCGAGCTGACCCGGGCCGGAACCGGTGGTGGCGGGGGCACGGACGCCTTATCATCGGAGTGTGACCAGTACCTGCCGATCCATGTGGTGGGCCGCCTGAGAGGCGGTGCTGAGTCACTTACTGTGCGGGCTG
>DASWVA010000068.1:0-6984 GCA_036401415.1 Streptosporangiaceae bacterium | reverse complement strand
GATCGACCGGCTGCGGTCCGTCGGCCATCCGGCGGTGTCGGCGGCCACGGTGCTGCCGTTCGCGGCCGGGGTGCAGAAGCTCATCGACGTGGAGTTCGAGGACGGCCACCGCTACTACACCAAGGAGGCGCACCTCGCGGACCTGGCCGGCGAGGCCATCGACCCCGCCTGCGACGCCGACTACACGCAGCGCACCCGGACCGTGGTGCGCGACCTCGCGCCCTGGGTCGGCCAGGGCGTCTACTTCAACATGCTCAACGTGGACGAACTGGACCGGGTGGCGGAGGCGCTCGGCGGCCCGGAGAAGTACGCCCGGCTCGGCCGGGTCAAGGCCCGGTACGACCCGGAGAACCTGTTCCGGGCCAACTACAACATCGTCCCGGTCAGCGAGGGCTGACCGGGGCGGCGGGCGTACACAGGGCGGCCAGCTCCCCGAGCATCTCCCGGATGACCTCGGGGAGCGGCTGCGACTGGCCCTCGCCGAGCCAGTGCGCGAACGCGACCCGGAACACCGCGACCCCGGTGTCCGCGGTCAGCGTCGCGGCCGGCTCGGCCACCCCCCGGTCGCGCAGCGCGGCGGCCACCGCCGTGCCCAGCTGGGCCATCTTGATCAGCTCGCGCTCCTGCAGGTCCGGATGCGCATCGATGATGGCCTGCCGTTCCGGCACCATCTCGGCCCGCGTCTGCAGCAGGTTCCCGCCCGCGTTCAGAGCCGCCGCCACCGCCTCCAGCGGCGTCGCGGTGGCGGGCGCCCCGGCCACCGCGGCCACGAACCTGCCCAGGAAGATGTCCTGGCCGGAGAACAGCACCTCACGCTTGTCCGTGAAGTGCCGGAAGAACGTTCGCTCGGTCAGCCCGGCCCGGGCCGCGATGTCGGCCACCGCGGTCTGGTCGAAGCCGCGCTCGGCGAACAACTCGGCCGCGGCCTGCTCCAGCCGGCCGCGCGCGTTGGGCTCCCACCGGCTCATAGCTCGATTTTAGGCCAGATCAGGACACCTGGGCGGCCAGCGCCTCCGTCCCGGCCTGTTCGCGCTCCTCGCGCAGGGCCAGCGCGACGTCGATGATCATGTCCTCCTGGCCGCCGACGTAGCCCGCCTCGCCCACCCGCGTCAAGATGGCGTGGGCGGGCACGCCGTAGCGCTCGGCCGCGCGCTGGGCGTGCAGCAGGAACGATGAGTACACCCCGGCGTAGCCCTGCACGATCGAGGACCGGTCCATCCACGGCAGCCGGGATGAACGGCGCCACCACGTCCTGCGCCGCGGCCAGCACGCCCGGCAGATCCACGCCGGTGCGCACCCCCAGCCGGTCGAAGGTCGCCGCCAGCACCTCGGTCGGCGCGTTCCCGGCGCCTGCCCCCAGGGCACACAGCGCCCCGTCGATCTGGCGGGCGCCCGCCTGGACGGCCAGTACCGAGTTGGCCACCCCGAGCGACAGGTTCTGGTGGCCGTGGAACCCGACCTGGGCCTGGCCGCCGATCTCGTCGATCAGCGCCTGCACCCGGTCCTGGGCGCCCGCCAGGACCAGCGCCCCGGCCGAGTCCACCACGTACACGCACTGCGCGCCCGCGTCGACCATGATCCTGCCCTGGCGGGCCAGCACGTCCGGCTCCAGCCGGTGGGCCAGCATCAGGAAGCCGACCGTCTCCATGCCCAGGTCGCGGGCGGCCCCGAAGTGCTGCACCGAGACATCCGCCTCGGTGCAGTGGGTGGCGATGCGGGCCACCGACGCGCCGGCCTGGTGCGCGTCCTTCAGGTCGGCCACCGTGCCCACCCCCGGCAGCAGCAGCACCGCGATCGCGGCCGCCGCCGCCTCGTCCACCGCCGCCCGGATCAGCGCGATCTCGTCGGTGCCGGAGAACCCGTAGTTGAACGAGGAGCCGCCCAGCCCGTCGCCGTGTGAGACCTCGATGACCTCCACCCCGGCCCCGTCCAGCGCGGACACCACCGCGCGGACCTGTTCCTCGGTGAACTGGTGCCGCATGGCGTGCGACCCGTCCCGCAGCGTCGAGTCCGTGATGCGGATATCGCGGATCACGACGTGACCTGCGCCGGGCGGGACGATGCGAGCAGGTCGCCGACGCGGGCGGCGGCCGCGGTCATGATGTCCAGGTTGCCGGCCCACGGCGGCAGGTAGTCGCCGTTGCCGCGGACCTCCAGGAACAGTGCGACCCGGGCCCATCCCGGCCAGAGGTCACCGGGCGGGTCGAACTGCGGTTCGGCCCGCAGCGTGTACCCGGGCACGTACCGGGCCACCTCCGCCGCGGTGGCCCGCACCGACTCGGTGATCGCGGCCTGGTCGGCGTCGGGGGAGATGGCGCAGAACACGGTGTCCCGCATGATCATCGGTGGGTCGACCGGGTTGAGGACGATGATCGCCTTGCCCCGGTCCGCGCCGCCCACCTGGAGCGTGGCCTGGCCGCCGCAGGTGATCATGTTGATGTTCGGCGCGTCCCGGCGCTGCTCCAGGTTGACCGGCGGGCAGACCGGCGGGCCCACGGCGGCCGGGGTCAGGTCCACGGCCTGGATGCCCGCGGCCGCGTAGCGGGGCGCGTGGGCCGCGTGCGCGCGGGCCGAGGTTGCCTCGAACACCAGGTCCGGCCGTTCGGGGCGCCCCAGCAGCCGGTCCACGCCGCCCGCCGACGCCTCCAGCCCCAGCTCGCGGGCGCGCCGCAGTCCGTCCGAGTCAGGGTTCACCCCGACCATGTAGCGGACTTCGACGTGGTCGCTGCGCCGCAGCTTGGCCAGCAGGTCGGTGCCGATGTTGCCCGGCCCGACGATGGCCGCGGTGGCTTTCCCCATCCGTCCTCCTCCAGCTCACCCTGAAACTGTATGCAGTTTCGGATGGTAGGGGAAGAGACCGGGGGGACGGGTTCAGGGCTGCGGCAGGCCCAGCTCGGCCCGGATGGCTTCGTTGTGCTGGCCCAGCGCGGGCACCGGCCCCATCGCGGCGGTCCGCCCCGGCACCGTGACCGGTGGCAGCAGGGCCTGGACCGGGCCGCCCGGCGTGTCCACCGGGCGCCACCGGTGCCGGGCGGCCAGCTGCGGATGGGCGGCGAACTCCTGCGGTGTGCGCAGCCGGGCGTTGGCGATCCCGGCCTCGTCCAGCAGGCCGGTGAGCCGGTCCGGCGCGATCGCGGCCAGTGCGGCCTCGATGATCCCGGTCAGCTCGGCGTCATGGGCGACCCGGTCCGGGTTGGTGGCGAAGCGCTCGTCGGCGGCCAGCTCCGGCTGCCGCAGGATGTCCCGGCACAGGACCGCCCATTCGCGGTCGTTCTGGATGCCGATGAATACCTGGCTGCCACCGGCCGCGGCGTACGGCCCGTACGGCGAGATCGACGCGTGCCGGGCGCCGGTCCGCCGGGCCGGGTGCCCCCCGTAGACGGTGAAGTTGACCGGCTGGCTCATCCACTCGCCCAGCGCCTCCAGCATCGACACGTCCACGCTGGTGCCCCGGCCGGTCCGCTCCCGTTCGTACAGGGCGGTCAGGATCCCGCTGAACGCGTACATGCCGGCCGCGATGTCGGCCACCGAGATGCCCGCCTTGGCCGGGGCGCCCGGGGCGCCGGTCACCGACAGCAGGCCGGCCTCACACTGCACCAGCAGGTCGTACGCCTTCTTACCGCGGTAGGGACCCGCGCCGCCGTACCCGGACACCGAGCAGGTGATCAGCTCCGGGTGGCGGTCCCGGAGCGCGTCCGCGCCCAGTCCCAGCCGGGCCGCCGCGCCGGGCGCCAGGTTCTGCACGAACACGTCCGCCCGGTCCAGCAGCGTGGTCAGGACGGCCAGGTCGGCGGGATCCTTGACGTCCAGCTCCAGGCTCTGCTTGCCGCGGTTGAGCCAGACGAAGTAACTGGACTGGCCGTGCACGGCCCGGTCATAGCCGCGGGCGAAATCCCCGCCACCGCGGCGTTCCACCTTGATGACCCGGGCCCCCAGGTCGGCCAGCTGCCGGGTGGCGAACGGCGCCGCCACCGCCTGCTCCAGCGCCACCACGAGCAGGCCGCTCAGTGGCAGGCCGGCCCCGGGGCCGCTCTCGCCGGCCATGCTGACGTCGTCCATCGGGCGTCCTCCGGTTCGGATATCGATCTAACAAATGGTGGTATCAAAGTTACTAATGGTGATATGTGATGAGCGTCACAGCAGGAGAATAAAATTGCGGTCACCAACCTCGGCGAACCGGTTGCGGACCCCACCCCCTTTTCTGGCAGTGTAGGTCGGCGACGGTGAGCGCTCTTTGAGCAGGCTCGTGGCGGTAATGCGGCAGGCCATTTGCATTGACGCCGATTCGTGCGGGTCAAGCGCTGAACCGGAGATTCGCTGCCTGTGCAACCGCAGTGGTCTATGCGTCCGGACATGCCCGTTCGGTGCGCTTGGCTGATGAAAGGATTGCCTTGTCACGACACCGGACGGGTGCCCGAAGTGGGCGGCGAGGCAATCGGTTCATTCGCCGCAGCGGGGTCATTCTTCCGGCTGCGGCCGTCGCGGCCGTTGCGGTGGGGGGCGTGTCCGTGGCCGCTTGGACGATGGGTCCTTCCGCGTCCGGTGCGTCCGGCGCAGCGGCCGGCCTGGAAGCCATCACCAACACCAAGACGGTGGCCCTGCTCCAGCAGGAGCACCAGCAGGCCATCGTCATGAGCAACGCCTCCCGCACGCTCAGCGTGGTGGCCAAGCCCAAGGTCGTCACCCCCTCCTCGGTGGCGGCCGCGCAGGAACGATCGTCCACCAGCGAGTCGGCCAGCGGCTCTTCCAGCTCGACCAGCGGAAACAGTGCGCCGCCACCCGTGGCGGCGCCGGATCCTGGCACCGCGCAGTCGATCGCGTACGGCCTGCTGTCCGGCTTCGGCTTTTCCACCTCGCAGTTCAGTTGCCTGCAGAGCCTGTGGAACCGGGAAAGCGGCTGGCGTGTCGATGCCGAGAATCCGAGCGGCGCCTACGGTATTCCGCAGTCGCTGCCCGCGTCGAAGATGGCCAGCGCCGGATCTGACTACCTCACCAATCCGGCCACCCAGATCAAATGGGGGCTCGGCTACATCAAGGACGTGTACGGATCTCCCTGCGCGGCCTGGAATTTTGAGCTCGCGAACAATTACTACTAGTACGCCGTCATTGCGTCACCTTTTCGTAAGGTTTTGGCGTGTCACTTCGCCGGGCGGAAGGTCCGGATCTCCTCGGTGAACGTGGCCAGGCTGCCGGCGAACGTCGCGCTCGGCGCGGACATGTACAGGGCGAACGACTGGTTCCCGGCCGCCGTGCGGGCGATGTACATCAGGTCCAGAGCCCGCCGCCGGCCCACCGGCGGGTCCTGCCAGGTAAAACTCCAGGCCGCCCCGGCCTGGTTCCGGATGTTCACCAGCCGGATGCCCGGATCGGCGTAGCCGGGGAAGTGACCCTGCTTCTGGGTCAGCGTCGCCAGGTACTTCGCTTCCACCAGCATCGAAGGATAGGTGTGCGGAGTCAGGTCGACCTGGAGGAAGGTGCCGCTCCCCGGGAACTCGAAGAGCCACTGCAGGCCCTGGCCGCGCGAGACCTGCCAGCCGTCCGGGACGGCCAGCTCGAAGCCGGAGCGGGTGCCGGCGGCCGCGGCCGTCAGCGTGTACCAGTGCCACCCGGCCGGTAGCACGTCGCTGGCCGGCCCGGCGGCCGCCGCGACCGGGGTCCGGGGGGTGACCACCCGGCTGTTGCCCAGGGTGGAAGCGGCCTGGCTGGCCAGCTTGTGGTGCCGGTGCGCGCGCAGCGCGAGCAGGCCGCCCGCCACCGCGCCGATCAGCACCACCACCCCCAGCGCGATCAGGGCGGTGCGCAGGCCGGTGCCACGCCGTCCGGGCGCGGCGTTCGGCGGCAGGGATTCAGGGGTGATCCAGCCGGTGGGCGCTGACCCGGCCCGCGGCGCGGGCGTGGCCGCAACCGCGTCCGCATCCGGGGCCGGCGGCGCTGCGGGCGATGGTGGCAGGTCCGTGGCCGGGCGCGGCATGGCCGGCGCCACCGGCACGGTGTGGTCTTCCCGCGCCGGCAGATCGACCGAGGTGCTCAGCACCGCGGCGGTTTCGGCGCCCGGCTCCGCCCCCGCCCCTGGGCCTTCCGGCGATGTCCGGCCCGGCAGCGGCCCGATCGCACCCAGCATCCGGGCCGCGGTCGCCGCGTCCGGGCGCTCGGCCGGGTTGCGGCGCAGCAGGGCGTCGATCACCGCGCCCAGGCCGGCCGCGGCCGGCGCCGACGGCGGATCGCTGTTGATGATCGCGGTCATGGTGGTGATGGCGCCCCCGGCCCGGTCGAACGGCCCGTAGCCCTCCACCGCCGCGTACAGCGTCGCCCCCAGCGACCACAGGTCCGAGGCGGGGGTGGCCGGGTTGCCCTGGATGCGCTCGGGCGCGGTGAAGCCGGGCGAGCCCATCACCATGCCGGTCTGAGTCAGCCGGGAGTCGCCCTGAAAGGTGGCGATCCCGAAGTCGGTGAGCACCGCCCGGCCGGCCGGGGCCAGCAGCACGTTGCTCGGCTTGACGTCCCGGTGCAGTACGCCGGCCGCGTGCGCGGTGGCCAGCGCGGCCAGCAGCTGACGGCCGGCCTCAGCGGCCTTCGGGGGCGACAGCGGGCCGTCCTGGGCGATGACCTGGTCCAGCGACCGGGCGCGCACCAGCTCCATGACGATCCACGGGCGGCCGTCCTCCTCAGCCACGTCGAACACCGTGACCAGGCCCGGATGGCTGAGCCGGGCCGCGGTCCGGGCCTCGCGGTGGGTCCGCTGGTAGGCCTTGGCCCGCTCATCTTCGGGGAGCCCGTCGCTGATGCGGAGCTCCTTGATGGCGACCTCACGGTCCAGAATCTCGTCCCAGCCGCGCCAGACCGTGCCCATCGCGCCCCGCCCGATGGGCTCCTTCAGGCGGTAGCGCCCCGCTATGACGCGCCCCGTGCCCGCCATAGCGTGCATAGCCGGACCCTACACGGGATCGCCCGATAGGTCCCTTGGTTGCCGTTGAGAGTTCCATG
>DASWVA010000067.1:0-3473 GCA_036401415.1 Streptosporangiaceae bacterium | reverse complement strand
GGAGGCGGACGGTGCCCCTGGCACCGGGCGTATCTTCGCCAGCACGTCGGAGGCCGTCATGGCCTACGACCGGGGCGACCTGGACCTGCAGGCGCCGATCGAGATCCGGCTGGACAACGTGGCGCCGTCCCGCGGGCAGGTCCTGCCCGAGGACTACACGCCGGGTGACCCGATCCGGATGAAGACCACGCTGGGCCGGACGATCTTCAACGACACCCTGCCCGCTGCCTTCCCGTACATTAACTACGAGGTCAGCAAGAAGCAGCTGTCGGAAATCGTCAACGAACTCGCCCAGACCTATCCCAAGGTCGAGGTGGCCACGGCGCTCGACGCCCTCAAGGACGCCGGGTTCTACTGGGCCACCCGGTCCGGGGTGACGATCGGCATCGAGGACGTGGTCAGCCCGCCGAACAAGCAGCACATCCTGGAGGACTACGAGCGCCGCGCCGACAAGGTGCAGCGCGAGTACGAGCGTGGTCTGATCACCGACGATGAGCGTCGTCAGGAGCTCATCGAGATCTGGACCCACGCGACCGCCGATGTGGCCAAGGACATGGAACTGGCCTTCCCCCCGACCAACCCGGTCTGGATGATGGTCAACTCCGGCGCCCGCGGCAACATGATGCAGGTCCGGCAGATCGCTGGTATGCGTGGCCTGGTCTCCAACCCCAAGGGTGAGACCATCCCGCGGCCGATCAAGTCCAGCTTCCGTGAAGGGCTGTCGGTGGTGGAGTACTTCATCTCCACCCACGGCGCCCGTAAGGGCCTGGCCGACACCGCCCTGCGGACCGCCGACTCCGGGTACCTGACCCGGCGTCTGGTGGACGTGGCGCAGGACGTCATCGTCCGCGAGGAGGACTGCGGCACCGACCGGTCCATCGTGATGAAGATCGCCGAGCGCGACGCGGAGGGCAACCTCCGCAAGCTGCCGACGATCGACAACACGGGTACCGGCCGGACCATCGCCGAGGACGTCGTGGTCAACGGCGAGACCATCGCCCGCGCCAACGACGACACCACTGAGATCATGCTCGACCGTCTGGTCGAGGCCGGTCTGGACGGCGTGCGCACGTGCAGCGCGCTGGTGTGCGAGGCGAAGATCGGGGTCTGCGCCAAGTGCTACGGGCGCTCACTGGCCACCGGTAAGCGGGTGGACGTCGGCGAGGCCGTCGGCATCGTCGCCGCCCAGTCCATCGGTGAGCCGGGTACCCAGCTGACCATGCGGACCTTCCACACCGGCGGTGTGGCCGGTCAGGACATCACCCACGGTCTGCCCCGGATCCAGGAACTGTTCGAGGCGCGGATCCCCAAGGGACTCGCCCCGATCAGCGAAGTGGAGGGCCGGGTCAAGATCGAGGAGACCGAGAAGACCCGGAAGATCATCGTCGTGCCGGATGACGGCTCGGAGGAGATCCCCTACCAGGTCAGCATGCGGTCCCGGTTGCTCGTGAGCGACGGGGAGCGGGTGTCGGTCGGCCAGCAGCTGATCTTCGGTGCGGTGAACCCGCACGAGGTGCTGCGCATCCTCGGCTCGCGGGCGGTGCAGCTGCACCTGGTCCACGAGGTCCAGGAGGTCTACCGGTCGCAGGGTGTGTCCATCCACGACAAGCATATCGAGATCATCATCCGCCAGATGCTCAAGCGGGTGAACGTGCTGGAGTCCGGTGACACCGACCTGCTGCCCGGTGAGCTCGTCGAGCGTCCGCGCTTCGAGGAGCTGAACCGTGCGGTGGTCGGGGAGAGCGGTACGCCTGCGGCGGGCCGCCCGGTGCTGATGGGGATCACCAAGGCGTCGCTGGCCACCGAGTCGTGGCTGTCGGCGGCGTCCTTCCAGGAGACGACCCGGGTGCTGACCGACGCGGCGATCCACGCCAAGTCGGACTCGCTGCTGGGCCTGAAGGAGAACGTGATCATCGGCAAGCTCATCCCGGCGGGCACCGGTATGCAGGTGTACCGGAACGTCAAGGTTGAGCCGACCGAGGACGCCCGTTCGTCGGCCTACCCGGCGGGCAGCTACGTCGAGCCCGAGGCCTACGCGTTCGGCGGCCAGGGTTCCGGCGAAGCCGTCCCCCTCGAGGAGTACGACTTCGGCACCTACAACCGGTAGGCAGATCGCAGGCAGGTCCGAGGGACCCCGGGGCACCAACCCGGGGTCCTTCGCGTGGTGGCGGTGCCTGGTTCCCGGAAATGAACTCGCCACCCGCGGTGTTGTGTAAACTGTCTGAGGCACGAGTAACCGCGTGCTGGGCTTCGTTTTGACCGAAGGGGCCCAGGCTCGGTAGCCTGTGTCTTCGTGCCCGTCACGCGATGGGCGCGTATGTGCGTCAGTAGGTAGGCCGGTTTTGAACCCGCGGCCCTTCGGGCCGTATCGGGCGGGAGCCGGATAGCCCTGACCACTGGAGTTTCTCCCCGATCAGTCCGAGGCTCTGCGGAGCCCGGTCTGCCCCAGGGTCGGCGACACGCCCGACCACGGGGGTCGGGGCGGGAGACATAACCGCAGGCCAACCGCGCCTCACCGCGCGGAAATAGCAAGAAGTCGCGCTCCGGCGCATCACGAAAACCCAGCGTTCGAAGACAGCGTTCGAAGATACAGCGTCAACAGAAACACAGGGAAGACGGAGACTCGGTGCCCACGATCCAGCAGCTTGTCCGCAAGGGCCGCCAGGAGAAGACGGCCAAGACCAAGACGCCGGCCCTCAAGGGAAGCCCCCAGCGCCGCGGTGTGTGCACGCGTGTCTACACGACCACACCGAAGAAGCCGAACTCGGCGCTCCGCAAGGTGGCGCGGGTGCGGCTGACCAGCCAGATCGAGGTCACCGCCTACATCCCCGGTGTCGGTCACAACTTGCAGGAGCACTCGATCGTGCTCGTCCGCGGCGGTCGCGTCCGCGACCTGCCCGGCGTCCGGTACAAGATCATCCGCGGTTCGCTCGACACCCAGGGTGTCCGCAACCGCAAGCAGGCACGTAGTCGTTACGGCGCGAAGAAGGAGAAGAGCTGACATGCCGCGCAAAGGCCCAGCGACGAAGCGGCAGCTCGTCACCGACCCGGTTTACGGCTCACCGCTCGTCACCGCGCTGGCCAACAAGGTGCTGCGGGACGGCAAGCGCTCGCTGGCTGAGCGGGTCGTCTACGGAGCCCTCGAAGGCTGCCGGGACAAGTCGGGTAACGACCCGGTGGTCACGCTGAAGCGTGCTCTCGACAACGTCAAGCCGACGCTGGAGGTCCGCAGCCGCCGAGTGGGTGGCGCGACCTACCAGGTGCCGGTCGAGGTGCGCGCCTCGCGCAGCACCACGCTCGCCCTCCGCTGGATCGTGCAGTACGCACGGGCCCGTCGCGAGAAGACCATGACCGAGCGGCTGATGAACGAGCTGCTGGACGCGAGTAACGGCCTGGGCGCGAGTGTCAAGCGCCGGGAGGACACCCACAAGATGGCCGAGTCGAACAAGGCGTTCGCGCACTACCGCTGGTGA
>DASWVA010000066.1:0-3402 GCA_036401415.1 Streptosporangiaceae bacterium | reverse complement strand
CCGGGTTCTGGTGCTCGGGAGCGGGACCGTCGCCGCCCCGGCCGAAAGCCACGGTGTCCCCGGGCCCGGCATCGCCGAAGGAAGTGGTGTCGTCCGTGTGCCGCCAGGGCGGGACGTTGCCGCCCGGGGAAGCACCGTCGTCAGGCGGCTGCTCGCGGCCCGCTCCGCTTTCGGTGCCGCTCTGGTCGTCCTGCATCACTATCGCCCTCGCCTTGAGAGACCGGGTAAGGCGGTCTCGCCCGGTTCTGCCCGTCCAGCGCCCGTCCTGGTCTCCGGCCGCCGCTTTAATGTCCAGTTAGCCATCCGACCCTGAGGCTTAGCTGAAGGTCCGCTTCAGGTTACGAACGGATGTCAGCTTCCGCGACCGCTCCTGTACCCAGAACTTCCGTGCACCATCCTGCCGCAGCCGGGACCCGGCTCGCCGGCCGGTTCGGGGCTTTCACCTCAGGCCGTCATTTGGCCGGCGCGGCGTCCAGCCGGACCGTGCTGGTCCGGCGCTGGCCGGCCGCGGTCTGCCAGCCCAGCACCACCTTGTCCCCGGGGTGGAAACCTTCCATGGTCCGGGTCAGCGAGCCCGGCGTGGTCACCGCCCGGCCGTCCACGGTGGTGATCACATCCCCGCTGACCAGGCCCGCGTCCGCGGCCGGGGTGGTGCACAGCACACCGTCCACCAGTGCCCCCCGGGTGGCCGGTGCGATCGTGGCCGGCACGGAGGTGTCGGAGTTGTCCTGCGTGCAGGCGCCGGTTCCGGCCGGCCCGGTGTCATCGCCCGAGCCTGGGCCTGAGCCGGGGCCGCTGCCCGGCTGATCCTGCTGTTCCTGCCGGCGCTGCTGGGCCGCCTGCTGCCGCGGGCTGCTGCTGTCGCTCTGCGGAACCAGCACCCCCAGGAAGCCGGGCAACCCGATCTGCACGGACGCGCTGGCCTGCCCGTTCATGATCTGATGGGCCACCGCGAGGGCGGTGTTGATCGGGATCGCGTACCCGAGCACCGAGGACGAGGTCTGGGAGCTGGACGCGTTCGCGGTGGTCATGCCGATCACCTGGCCGGCCGCGTTGGCCAGCGGGCCACCGGAGTCGCCCGAGACGATGTCCGCGTCGGTCTGCAGCATGTTGTGCAGGGTCTCGGTCGCGCCGGTGCTCTCGTCGGTGGGGCTGATCGTCTTGTCCAGGCTGTTGATGATGCCCGTGGCCGCGCGCGGCCAGCCGCCCTGGCCCTCGGCGTTGCCCAGCGCCACCACCGGGGTCCCGACGGCGATCTGAGCGGAGTTGCCCACCGTGACCGGCCGCAGGTCCGGCGGGCCGCTGATCCTCAGGAGCGCCACGTCCTGGGTGGCGTCGTAGCCCACCACCGTCGCCGTGAACTGCGTCTTGCTGGCCGCGGTGACCAGTCGCACCTTGATCTGGTTCGACCCGTTGATCACGTGATTGTTGGTCAGGATCAGGCCGTCCCGGCTGATGATCATCCCGGTGCCCTCGGATGAGGTGCCGCCGGAGTACGCGATCGCCGCGTCCACGTCGACCACGCCCGGGTCCACTCTGGCCGCCACGGCCGAGGCGTGCAGCGAGCCACGGCTGGCCACGTTGTTCTGCGGCCCGGGGACCTGCTGGGAGGACACCCCGGTTTCCGGCGCGCCCGGGTGGCTGGTCAGCCCGATCGCGGCCGCGCTGCCCAGGCCCACGGCGGCCAGGATGACCAGCGCGTACACAACCAGCCGGCCCCGCCAGCGCCGGCGCGGACCACCACCCGTGGCGGCCGGCCCGGCGTCAGCGCCGCTGCCGGTTTCGTCGTCCTGCATCCTCATCGCCTTCGGCCGTCGGAAACACTCCGCCGCGCCGCGGCCCGTGCTTCATCCGGCGACAGGTCGCGGTGCGGCCGCTGCCGTCCGCTCCTGTCCCTTTCCTTCCCCGCAGAAGGCGGCACTGTGCACCCTTCCTGAGGGTTCTCGCAGGAAGCCCACGGATTCGCCGGTGATGATCGTGCCGTACCCGGACCCAAGGGCCATGGTAAGCTACGGCAAACGCGATATAACGCGAGTCCGGGACCGGTGTTACGCAGGCTAGGGGGCCAAATGTCCGCACCCACCCAGATCAACGAGCCGGGCCTGGACCGGCGCGAAGGAGCGTCGGTGTCGGCGGCGGCCATGTCGCAGGCGCCGTGGACCGGGGCCGCCATGACGGGCGGGGTCGTGGCCCTGGGCGACTTCGGCTGGCACGTGATCGCCGGTCATTTCGGGCTGGGCGGATTCAGCGACGCACTGTCGCTCGGCGTCCTGGCCTTCCTGATCGTCGCGGCGTCCGGGGCGCTGCTGCGGCAGCGGTCCACCCGTGCCATCCGCTGGGCCCGGGCCAACCCGTGGCGCTTCGCGCTGCTGCCCGCCGCGTCCTGCATGGCGATCGTGTTCGTGCTGTCGGTCGTGCTCGGGGGCGGCATCGTGGGCCCGGTCCTGGCGGCCCTGTGGCACGGTGCGGTGGCCTTCGGGCTGACCGGCGCGGTCGGCAGCTACGCCCGCCGCCGCCGGCCTGGGTCTAGCCCATCAGCTTGACCCCGTGGGCCAGGGAGCCCGCCGTGACCACGCCGTAGACCCGGTCCACGATTTTGTGCTGGGCGTTCAGGAAGAACGTCTGGGGCAGCCCCGCCACGCCGTACGCGCTGGCCGCGGTCACCGCCGGGTCCGACCCCACCGGGTAGCTGACGCCGTACTTCCCGGTGAAGGCCAGCGCCGCGGTCCGGCTGTCGTTGGCGTCGACCCCGATCACGGGTACCGCGCCGCGCTCGGACCTGTAGTACCGCGCCAGCAACGGCGTCTCGGTCTTGCACGGCCCGCACCAGGACGCGAAGAAATTGACGATCACCGGCTGCCCGGCGTAGCTGGCCAGCGACACGCGGCTCGCCGGGCCGCCCGGTACCGGATCCCTGAGCGCGGCCAGATCGAACGCCGGCGCCCGCCGGCCGATGAGGGACTGCGCTGAGCTGGTGCCGCCTGCCCCGGACGCGGTCACCGTCCCCGGGCCGGACACACCGGCGTAGATCCCGAGGCCCGCGATCGCCGCCAGGCTGATCCCGAACACTGCCGTGGTGACCTTGTGCTCGCCCAGGGCGCGGCGAACGCGGCCCAGCATCTCCCGCCATCCAGCCGGCATGTGCTCACCTCCCGATTGACCGCGGCCCCGGCCACGACCTACGACAATAGCTACTACACAGGCTAGTCGGCCGTGGAGGCCCGGGGCAGCTGGATCGTGGCCCGCAGGCCCGGCCCGGCGTCTTCCAGCCAGGCGCGGCCACCGTGCGCGTGGGCGGTGGCCCGGACGATGGCCAGGCCCAGCCCGGCTCCGCTGACATCGCCGTCCGGGCGGGCCCGCGCGTCATCCAGGGAGGTGAACCGCTCGAACGCCTGCTCCGCA
>DASWVA010000065.1:0-3652 GCA_036401415.1 Streptosporangiaceae bacterium | reverse complement strand
GCGCGGGTCGAGGCGGCCACCCCGGGCCCCGATGAACAACGCCGCCCGGCTGGCCGCGGTGACCAGCACCGGACGGCCCGCCTGCTGCCACCGGCCGACGGCGCGGACGGCCGGGAGGCCAACCGGCACCGTGCGCTCCTTGCCGCCCTTGCCGAACACCCGCACGGTCCGCCGCCCCAGGTCCAGCGCGTCCAGGTCGAGCCCGCACAGCTCGCTGACCCGGATCCCGGTCGCGTACAGCAACTCAAGGATGGCCGCGTCCCGGAGCGCCAGCGCCGTCCCGGCGGGCGTGCGGTCCGGCGGCGGCTGATCCGCGTCCGCCGCCGCCGACGCCAGCACGTCGCTGATTTCCCGCTGCTTCAGCACGTGCGGCAGCGTCCGGCGCACCTTCGGCGTCCCCAGGGCCGTGCCCGGGTCGCTGGCCAGCCAGCCCCGCTGATGCGCGAACGCGGTGAACGCCCGTGCCGCCGCCCCCCGCCGCGCCAGCGTGGCCCGCGAGGCCCCCGCCTGGTGCTGCCCGGCCAGCCAGCTGCGCAGCACCGGCGCGGTCAGCTCCCCGGGCCCGTCCACGCCGCACTGGTCCGCGTGCGACAGCAACGACCGGGCATCCCCCACGTAGCCGCGCACCGTGTGCGGCGACAGCCCACGCTCGGCCGCCACGTGCCGGCGGAACTGGGCCACCGAATCCTCGACCCAGGCCGGGTCCTGGGCCGGCGCTGGGTGCGCGGGCCGCACTGAGCCAGGGACGGTGACGGGGACGGGGACGGGGACGGGTTCCGGCGTTTCGGGCACGCTCTCAGTGTGACGGCCGGGCGGCGTGCGCCCTAGCACCGCTGGCGTGTCCGGACGCGCCAGCCGCGAGAACAGCGCTCGACGAAGCCGCCCGCCGCCAGCAGGCCCAGGCTGCTGACGACGGCGTTGATACCGAGCCCGGCGCCGACCGCGATCACGGCCGGCCCGGCGCCCCGGGCCGGGATGGCATCCAGGACCCGGCGGCTGGCGGCGTCAAGCTCGTCCCGGGGCAGGAGAGTGTCACGGCGAACCGCGACGGCGCCGGCCGGGTGCGAGGCGCCCGGGCTCGCGGCGGGACCGTAGGCGGGGACTTCGCCGAGCGGCGTCACGAGTTCCAGGACGTCGTGGGCGCCGGTGACGCAGACGGCCCCCCACTCCCGGATGATCTTGTGACAGCCGGCCGAGACCTCCGAGGTCACCGGGCCGGGCACGGCCATCACCGGGCGGCCCAGGTCCCGGGCGTGGCGCGCGGTGTTCAGGGCCCCACTGCGCTGTCCGGCCTCGACCACGACCGTCCCCCTGGTCAGCGCCCCGATCACCCGGTTGCGGATCAGGAAGCGCAGCCGGGTCGGCGTCCGCCCCGGCGGCCACTCGCTGACCAGGACGCCTTGCGCCGCGATGCTGGCCAGCAGATCGGTGTGACCCGGCGGATAGGCGTGATCAACTCCGCAGGCCAGCACCGCGATCGTGACGCCATCAGCAGCGAGTGCACCCCGATGCGCGGAAGCGTCGATGCCGTAGGCGCCGCCGGACACCACGGTCCAGCCGTGCCCGGCCAGGGTGGCCGCCATCTCGGTGCCGACGTGCGTCCCGTAGGCCGACGATGCCCGGGCTCCGACGATCGATACCGACTGCAGGCAGCAGTACCGCAGGTCGGCCTCGCCCCGCAGCCACAGGGCATAGGGGCGGCCCACGCCGAGTGAGTTCAGCTGGGTGGGCCACTCGCTGTCTCCCGGGCAGACCAGCCGGATACCCTGCCGGCGGAAATCAGCCAGGTCCAGCCCGGCGGGCAGGTCACCGAGCCGCTGCCGCCAGAGCCGGAACGCGTGCTCCAGCTTCTCGGTCTGCAGGTCGGTCGTCCGGCCCAGGTCACCGTCCAGCGTGAAGGTCCGGATACCGGGCAGCAGCGGCAATTGACCGGCGGTGATCGCGGCTACGATCTCGGCGGGCGCACTGACCTCGAGCCAGGAGGCCAGGACCGGGTCACCGGGCTCGGCGAGATAGGTGAGCACGGCGCGCGCGGTACGCTGCTCGTCGACGGCGGTGGTCACCTCACCACCCCCAGCCACAGGCCGAGAGCGTAACCGCACTCGGCCAGCGTCGGCCGGTCCTGGCCGGCCAGGTCACTGAGCGTCCAGGAAACTCTGACAATCTTGTCGATACCGCGGGCACTGACCTCTCCGATCTCCATGGCCCGTTCCAGCGGCGCCATGGCGCCGCGGCCGGGTGAGTACGAGCGCCGCAGCTCGGCGCCGGGGACCTCCGCGTTGACCCGCCACGGGGTATCGCGGAACCGGTGCGCCGCCCGGTCCCTGGCCTGCGCGACCCGGGTGGCCACCGCGGCGCTGCTCTCGGCGAACTGCCGGTCGCTGAGCAGCTCGGCCCGCCCGACGGGCAGCAGCTCGACCTTGACGTCCACCCGGTCCAGCAGGGGCCCGGACAGGCGGCCGCGGTAGCGCCGTTTGGTGGCCGGGCTGCACGAGCAACTGGACCGCGGTGAGGCGGCGGCCTTGGCGCACGGGCACGGATTGGCCGCCAGCACCAGGGTGAACCGGGCCGGGAAGCGCGCCGTGACCCCGGAGCGGGCGATGACGACCTCACCCGATTCGAGCGGCTGGCGTAGCGCGTCCAGCACGTCGCGGCCGAACTCGGGCGCCTCGTCCAGGAACAGCACGCCCCGGTGGGCCAGGGATGCGGCGCCAGGGTGGATGACCCCGCTGCCGCCGCCCACCATGGCCGCCTTGCTCGCGGTGTGGTGAGGTCCGCAGAACGGCGGGCTGGTGAGGAGCGGGCAGGCCGGCGGGAGCGTGCCCGCGACCGAGTGGATCGCGGTCACCTCCAGCGCGGCGTCGGGGTCCAGGGCGGGCAGGATCGTCGGCAGCCGCTCGGCGAGCATGGTCTTGCCCGCACCGGGCGGCCCGAGCAGGGACAGGTGGTGACCGCCGGCGGCGCAGATCTCGGCCGCACGCCTGGCGACCGGCTGGCCGAGCACGTCGGACAGGTCCGGCGACAGTCCCGCTCCGCCCGGGCCGGCCTCGCGGGGGGCGGCCGGAGGCGCGACCGGGAGCGTGCCCCCGGCCAGTACCTCGACGGCCGCTCCCCCGGCGGGAGGCGCACCACGCAGCCAGCTGAGCAGGGCGGTGAGCGTAGGCGCGGACACCACCTGCAGGCCGGGCACGAGCGCGGCCTCCGGAGCATTGGCGCTGGCCACCACGATGCACCGGAAGCCCGCCGCGGCGGCGGCCACGGACGCGGACAGCACGCCGCGCACCGGCCGCAGCTGGCCGTCCAGGCCGAGTTCGCCGAGAAACATGACGCCCGCCAGCGCCGCGGCCGGCAGGACCCCGGCCGCGGCGAGCAGCGCGCACGCGATCGGCAGATCGAAGCCGCTGCCGCGCTTGGGCAGACTGGCGGGAGACAGGCCCACGGTGACCCGTCGTTGCGGCCACTGCTCGCCGCTGTTGACGATGGCCGAACGAATCCGGTCCCGGGCTTCGCGCAGGGCGGTGTCGGGCAGGCCGACCAGGGTCATGCCGACCAGCCCGTTGGCGATGTCGGCCTCGACCTCGATGGCGTGGCCGTCCACACCGACCAGGGCGACCGAGTGGGTCCGGGCGAGGGCCATCTACCCCACCCCCCG
>DASWVA010000064.1:0-1557 GCA_036401415.1 Streptosporangiaceae bacterium | reverse complement strand
CCTGCGTGCCAGACTACGGACGGCTGACGATCACTGCGATAGCGGCGCGATGAGGACCGGATCACCGAGGCGGAGGAGATGGCAGACAGTGGCTGGTGACGGGGTGGCGATCACACCGCAGGAGATCGATCAGGCCTACGGCACCATCCGGCCCTACGTGCGGCGCACGCCGGTACTGGCCGTCGACCCCGCGGACCTGGGCGGTGAGCTGGCCGGACGCGATACCGGGGGGGCCAGGGTGTCGCTGAAACTCGAGCAGTTGCAGTGCGCGGGATCGTTCAAGGCCCGCGGGGCGTTCACCAACCTGCTGCTGCGGGACGTGCCGGCGGGCGGAGTGGCCGCAGCGTCGGGCGGTAACCACGGGGTGGCGGTGGCCTACGCCGCCCACCGGCTTGGGATTCCGGCCCGGATCTTCGTGCCGTCCATCTCGGCCCCGGCCAAGATGCAGCGGATCCGGCAGCTCGGGGCCGGCCTGGTCGTCACCGGGGACCGGTACGCGGACGCGCTGGCCGCGGCCGAACGCCACATCGCCGGCTCGGGCGCGATGGGCGTGCACGCGTTCGACCAGCGGGAGACGCTGCTCGGGCAGGGCACGGTGGGACTGGAACTGGCTCAGCAGGCCAGTGAACAGGCCAGTGAGCAGGCCGGTGGGCCGGCGCGGCGGCTGGACACGGTGCTGGTGCCGGTCGGGGGCGGCGGGCTGATCGGCGGCGTCGCGGCCTACCTGACCCAGGACGTCCGCGTGATCGGGGTCGAGCCCGACGGGGCCCCGACCCTGTTCCGCGCCCGGGAGCAGGGCCGGCCGGTGGATGCCCCGGCCGGGAGCATCGCGGCGGACGCGCTGGCCCCCCGGCGCATCGGCAGACTAGTGTTCCCGATCACCCAGCGTTACGTGGACGACGTGGTGCTGGTCAGCGACGACGCGATCCTGGCGGCTCAGGCGCGGCTGTGGCGGGCATTCCGGATTGCCGCTGAGCCCGCCGCCTCGGTCGGCGTGGCCGCGCTGCTCGCCGGGGCCTACCGGCCCGCTCCCGGCGAGCACGTCGCGGTCGTGATCAGCGGGGCCAACCTGACCCTGCCCGAACTCGGCGGCTGACCAGGATCATAAGCGGGCCGCTGGCCAGGGCGGGCGCCCCCCACGCGCCGGTCACGCCGCCCGCGCATCGCTCACGGTATCGCCGCCCCGCCATCGGCGAGAAGGGGGACTCAGCCCCATGTAACGCCGCGCACGGTGCCTCCTTATCCGGGCGCCCCGCTGGTGGGGCGCATCCCGCCAGACTTGCTGTTTCAGGACGAAAGGTCAATACCTGCGGCCAAACCGCCAGAATAGGGCAGATACCGGTCAGCCGATCCGGTCGATGACCAGCGGGCGGACGGCGGGTGGTTCGGGGCCCACTTCGAACGCGCCGGACAGGGCCTCGCGGGCGCCCGCGAAGGCCGACTTCTGGTCGGCCCGCAGCTCCAGCAGCGGCTGGCCAGCGGCGACCCGCTCCCCGGGCTTGGCCAGGCAGATCACACCAGCGACCGCGCTGACCGAATCTTCCTTCCGGGCGCGGC
>DASWVA010000063.1:0-13604 GCA_036401415.1 Streptosporangiaceae bacterium | reverse complement strand
CCGCGACCACCGATTCGACCTGGCCCGGCGATCCCTGGCCCGAGGACGACTCACCCCCTGCGGCATTGGCCGCGGGTGGCCATGTTGCGCCAGAGACCGAAGGTACAAGTACGGCCACAGTTGACGGTGGTTCGGGTGGGGCGATAGGTCGTGCCGGGGGCGCTGCGGGTGCCGCAGGTGCCGGAAGCGCGCCGACCCCGGATGTCCACGAGGCGGAGCGAGCCAACGGGACCGGGCGGACCAGGGGCACCGGGCGGGCCGGAGGGGCCGGGCGGGCCGGAGCGGCCCCGGAGACCGGGCGGGCCGGAGCGGCCGGGCGGGCGGCTTACGGGCCGGTCCCCGGGCTTCAGGATGACCCGGACATCCCCGACGCCGAAGACATGGCTTCACCCGGCCAGATCGAGCTCACCGGAATGGACCTGATCCAGCGCGAGCTGGGCGGCAAGATCATCGGCGAGATCGACGACTGACGCCTTCCGCCCCTGGCGGCCGGGGCCGTCCCAGTGCCCGCCTGAGCCGTCCGGCCGCGGGGGACTGAGCCGTCCGGGCGTGGGTAATGGAGGTCCGGAGCGCGCGGTACTTAGTGTCCGTCGCAGGCCGTAGGCTTTCCAATTGACGCTGACAACACTTACTGGGGGCGACGTGAACCCTGACGGCCAGCTTGACATGCAGCAACTGCTCGCAGCGGCGCAGCAGATGCAGGAACAGCTGATGAACGCCCAGCAGGAACTGGCCGACACCGAAGTGGCGGGCACCGCGGGCGGTGGCCTCGTCACGGCCCGGGTCAACGGGCAGGGCGAGCTGGTCGACCTGAGCATCGCTCCGGGCGCGATCGATACGAGCGATCTCGAGGAGTCGGCCCAGACCATCGCCGACCTGGTGCTGGCGGCGGTGCGGGACGCATACACCCGCGCCGGCGACCTGCAGCAGGAAAAGATGGGCCCGTTCGCGAGCGCCCTCGGGGGCGGGATGCCGGGCCTGCCGGAGATGCCCGGTATGGGCGGCCTGGGGACCCCGGGTGCGGCCTCCTCGGGCGGTTTGGACCTGGGCAGCTTGGGACTGCCGGGCGCCGGCGGTCAGCCCGGGACTTCCGGGACCCCCGGGACCGGTGAGCGGCCGGAAAGCGAGTGAACACCGGCCACCGGACCGGCGGCCATCTCGAGCGAAACAGGAACTGACGTGTACGAAGGGGTCATCCAGAACCTCATCGACGAGCTCGGCCGCCTGCCCGGGGTCGGCCCGAAGGGGGCCCAGCGGATCGCCTTTCATCTGCTGGCCGCGGACCCGGACGAGTCGCGCAAGCTCGCGGCGGCCCTGGTGGAGGTCACCGAGCGGGTGAAGTTCTGCCGCACCTGCGGGAACGTGGCCGAGCAGGACCAGTGCCGGATCTGCCTGGACCAGCGCCGCGATCCGTCCGTCATCTGTGTGGTCGAGGAGCCCAAGGACGTCGCCGCGGTCGAGAAGATCCGTGAGTTCCGCGGTCGCTACCACGTGCTGGGCGGGGCGATCAGCCCGATTGACGGGATCGGCCCGGAGGAGCTGCGCATCCGCGAGCTGATGGCCCGGCTGTCCGACGGTACGATCACCGAGCTCATCCTGGCCACCGACCCCAACCTGGAGGGGGAGGCGACCGCCACCTACCTGGCCCGGCTGATCAAGCCGCTGGGGATCCGGGTGACCCGGCCGGCCAGCGGCCTGCCGGTGGGGGGCGACCTGGAGTATGCGGACGAGGTAACGCTGGGACGGGCCTTCGAAGGACGGAGACTGCTCGATGTCTGACACGCCGGCTGGCCCCGGCTCGCCCGCAAGCTCGCCCGAGCCGGAGCTGAATCCCCTGGCCGATCAGATCGCGGACAGCGTCCAGCTGTTTCTGGACGGCATCGAGCGGCTGGCCAACGGCGACGCCGGCGACGAAGCGGTCCCGCTGCTGCTGCTCGAGGTGTCGCAGATTCTGCTGGCGGGGGCTCAGCTCGGCGCGACCACCGATGTGATCCTGGCCGGCAATCTGGAGCCGGAGGTCGGCGCCGACCCGGACCTCGACGGACTCCGGGTGGGCCTGGCCCGGCAGCTGCCGACCGCCGACGACTACGCCGAGCTGTTCGACCCGTACGCCGACACCCAGGCCACGCCGTTCCGGCTGTCGGACGACATCGCCGCGGTGGCGGCCGATCTCATCCACGGGCTGAAGCACTACAAAGCCGAGCGCAAGCTCGAGGCCCTGTGGTGGTGGCAGTACTCCTACTTCAACCACTGGGGCACCCACGCCGGCGCCGCGCTGCGCGCCCTGCAATCGGTAGTTGCGCACGCTCGGCTGGACGTGGAAGAAGAGCGCACGCTTCTGTAATTGAATTGTGGCCGGTTGGCCGGGGCTGGATAAACTCTGGGCGTCCCCCGCCAGCAACCCGTGAGGAGCGGCTGCCCGTGGCTCTTATCGTGCAGAAGTACGGTGGCTCTTCGGTAGCCGACGCGGCCGGCATCAAGCGGGTGGCGCAGCGGATCGTGTCGACGCGGAAGAACGGCGACCAGGTCGTCGTGGTCGTGTCGGCCATGGGCGACACCACGGACGAGCTGATCGACCTGGCCAACCAGGTCAGCCCGCTGCCGCCCGGACGCGAACTGGACATGCTCCTCACGGCGGGCGAGCGGATCTCGATGGCCCTGCTGGCCATGGCCATCGCCAACCTCGGCTTCGAAGCCCAGTCCTTCACCGGGTCGCAGGCCGGCGTCATCACCGACGCCGTGCACGGGCGCGCCCGCATCATCGACGTCACCCCGGGCCGGATCGCCACCGCGATCGAGGGCGGCGCGATCCCGATCGTGGCCGGGTTCCAGGGTGTCTCGCAGACCAGTAAGGACATCACCACGCTGGGCCGGGGCGGCTCGGATACTACCGCGGTCGCGCTGGCCGCCGCGCTCGGCGCGGACGTGTGCGAGATCTACACCGACGTGGACGGCGTGTTCACCGCGGATCCCCGGATCGTCCGCACCGCGCGGAAGCTCGCCCGGGTCACCTATGAGGAAATGCTCGAGATGGCCGCGTGCGGGGCCAAGGTCCTCATGCTGCGCTGCGTCGAGTACGCGCGCCGCTACGACGTGCCGATCCATGTCCGGTCGTCGTTCAGCAACAAGGCCGGCAGCTGGGTCAGCGGGCACGCCGGCCAGCAGGCCGGGGCAGGGGAACTGAGCACGGCGCTGACCGGCGCCGGGCGGGATGCGGAGGAGTCCGAGGTGGAGCAGGCGATCATCTCCGGGGTGGCGCACGACCGGAGTGAGGCGAAGATCACCGTGGTGGGCGTCCCCGACCGGATCGGCGAGGCGGCCCGGATCTTCAGCGTCATCGCCGAGGCGGGCATCAACATCGACATGATCGTGCAGAACGTCTCGGCCGTGGCCACCGGCCGCACCGACATCTCGTTCACGCTGCCGCGCGACGACGGCCAGACCGCGATGACCTCGCTGCGCCGGCTGCGGGACAGCATCGGCTTCGAATCCCTGCTCTACGACGACAGCATCGGCAAGGTCTCCCTGATCGGCGCAGGCATGCGTTCCCACCCGGGCGTGACCGCCACCTTCTTCAGCGCGCTGGCCGAGGCCGGGGTGAACATCGAGATGATCTCCACCTCGGAGATCCGCATCTCGGTCGTGGTGGACCAGAAGGACGTGGACGAGGCGGTCAACGCCACCCACAAGGCGTTCGACCTGGACGCCGGTGAGGTCGAAGCCGTGGTGTACGGGGGGACGGGCCGATGAGCCCCAAGCCGACCCTGGCCGTCGTCGGCGCCACCGGCGCCGTGGGCACGGTCATGCTGGACCTGCTGTCCACCCGGGCCGACCGGTGGGGTGAGATCCGGCTGATCGCGTCGGCCCGCTCGGCCGGCCGGACGTTGCGGGTCCGCGGCCAGGAGATCGAGGTGGTGCCGCTCGAGGAGCGCGTCTTCGAGGGCGTGGACGTGGCCATGTTCGACGTGCCGGACGAGGTGTCCGGGCTGTGGGCCCCGGTGGCCGCCGCGCACGGCGCCGTGGCCGTGGACAACTCCGGCTCGTTCCGGATGGATCCCGACGTCCCGCTGGTCGTGCCCGAAGTCAATCCGGCCGCGGCCGGCCACCGGCCCAAGGGCATCATCGCCAACCCGAACTGCACCACGCTGTCGCTGATCGTGGCCGTGGGTGCCCTGCACCGGGAGTTCGGCCTGCGCGAGATGTCGGTGGCTTCCTATCAGGCGGCCTCCGGGGCCGGTCAGTCCGGCATCGACACGCTGTACAGGCAGCTGGACAAGGTGGGCGGTACCCGCGCCCTCGGCCAGCGGCCCGGCGACATCCGCGCCGCCGTCGGCGACCTTGGGCCGTTCCCGGCCCCGCTGGCCATGAACGTGGTGCCCTGGGCGGGCTCGCTGAAGGACGACGGCTGGTCATCAGAGGAGCTGAAGGTCCGCAACGAATCGCGCAAGATCCTGGGCCTGCCGGGCCTGCGGGTCTCCGCCACCTGCGTGCGGGTGCCGGTGGTGACCGCGCACTCCGTCGTGGTGCACGCGGTGTTCGGCCAGGAGGTCGAGCGGGCCGCGGCGCAGCGGGTGCTGCGGGACGCGCCCGGCGTGGTGCTCATCGATGACCCCGAGCACGGCGAGTTCCCGACCCCGGCCGACGCCGTCGGCACCGATCCGACCTGGGTGGGCCGGGTGCGCCGCTCGCTGGACGACCCGAGGGCCCTGGACCTGTTCGTGGTGGGCGACAACCTGCGCAAGGGCGCGGCGCTAAACACGGCGCAGATCGCCGAGCTGGTCGCGGCGGAGCTGGCCGCGACCGCCTGAGGCGCCGTTCCGGCTGGGGCGCCGAGAGAGCGTGTCCGGTGCCGACGCACGGCCACCGAGCCCGATCCGGCGGTCCCGGGCGGCCCGGCCTGCCGGTGCGCGGTCAGCGCTGACCTTTGACGTCAAGCCGTTCCGGAGCTACCACTCGGGGCCGCCGAAGTGAAACGGCTGAGCGCGATTTCACCATAATTTTATATATTGATTCGTGCCCAAGCTGTGATCAAACCTGCTACGGTAGCCCTTCGAATGGAAAAACTGTCTTTACCTGTGCTTTTCACCCATCGAATTACCTAATGAATCGTGCGTTGCTCTCTCAGTTTTCTCCGGATCGTCATGGTCTTCAGGAGGCACGTCGTGACAACGACCCGTACTCGCTCGCGAGGCCGTAGGGACTCCCGGTCCCCGGCCGCACGGGAGGGTGCAGAACGCAGGCCGGCCGTCCTGGCGTCCGCGGGCGTCGTCATTGTCCTGCTGGCATTCGGGTTGGCCGTGACGTCAGCCGGTCATGTCGTGCTTGCCGCGTCCGACCATTTCCTGCTGAAGTACAGCGGAGTATTCGCACTTCTCGCGCTGACCGGCTCGGTCTGCGTGGGCGTCGTGGCCACCGACCGGATCGTGATGACGCCCGGGCACCGGGTGATGGCCCAGGCCGTCCACCGTGCGGTTTCGTTCGGCGCGCTGGCCTTCCTCATCGTTCACATCGTGCTGGAAATCACGGCTCCGCACCTTGAGGAATCACCCACCCAGCACGTGCATCTGCTGGACGCATTCATTCCGTTTCTTTCTCAGTACCGCACTTTTTATATGGCCGAGGGAACAATTGCCTCAGACATAATTGTGCTGCTGGTCATCACCGGCATTATCCGCCGTCGTTTCACGGCAAGCGGCCACGCATGGAAATGGCGCATCATCCATTACTCGTCCTACGCGGCCCTTGTCCTCGGTGTCCTGCACGGCCTGCTGGCCGGCCGCAAGGCGATCGGCTCGTTCGTGTACTGGAGTTACGGCATCGTCATCGTGCTGGTGGCGCTGGCCGTTCTGGTCCGCATCCTGGCTTCTTCCCTGAGTTCCCGGGAGGCGGTGAGGGGCGCGTCACCACAGTCGGACCTGAGCCGCGCGGGCGGATCAGACTCCATGTCGGCCCGGGCCGCGGCGGTCGGCCTCATGGGCCAGCTGACCGGGGCCATGCCCCTGGCGGGCGCGAACCGGGCCGTGGCCGCCGCAGGTGCGGCCGGGATCGGACCGGCAGACCTGGATTCCGGAATGGGCGCGGCTGGGATGGGCGCCGCCGGGGTTCTGGCCGCCCCGGTTCCTTCCGCTCCGTGGCCGTCGGCCGATCCTCCTCCGCGGCCCGCGCTCGCCGCCCTGCCCGGACCGGCGCCGTACGGGGCGGACCCTTACGGGGCGGACTCGTACGGCGCGGACCCGTACGGCGCGGACCCGTACGGCGCGGACCGGTACGGCGCGGACTCTTATGGCGCGGACCCGTACGGGGCGGACTCTTATGGCGCGGACCCGTATGGCGCGGACCTGTCTGGCGCGGACCCGTACGGGGCGGACCCGTACGGACCGGCGCTGTACGGAGCAGGCGGGCCGGGTGCACGTCTGGCCGCGTCTGCTCCCGGTGGACCGGGCGCGGATGGCCGGGCGCCCCGCTACGAGCCCGGTTACGTCGGTCCGCCGCGTTACGTAGGTGCCCCGGTTCCCCCGCCGCCGAATCCAGCCGGCCGGGCGGACGCCCCGATGGGCCGCGATGGCACCGGGCCCCAGCCCGCCTACCGGGCTGAACCCTACGAACATGAGGGACTGGGGGACCAGACCAGCCCGCTGCCCGTCTACCCGTCCGGCCCGCCCCCGGGCTACGCGGCCGGTCCACCTCCCGGCTACGCGTCGGGCCCGGGCTACGCGGCCGGTCCCGGTCCAGAGGCCTACGGACCGCCCCGCCGCCGTCAGCCTGGCTCCGGCTACCCCCGGGACCCCGGCTACCTCCAGGACCCCGGCTACGCTCCCGGCCGGGGTTATGCCCAGGAAGCTGACTACGAGCCGGACCGAGACCACGAGCCAGGGCGCGGATACGCGCCGGACCGTGGCTACGGCCCGGGTGAAGCGCCCTACAGCCTGGCCGGCTACAGCGACCCGCCAGGGCCCCACGGTCGCCAGGCGCCGTACGGCCTCGAGCCACCGTACGAGCCCGACGCGCCGTATGAGCCTGTCCCGAACCGGGGTTACTACCCGGACCAGCAGGAATACCCGGACTACGCAGACCAGCCAGGCCGGAATCAGGCGGCACCACCGCGCCCGCCCGCTGGCGGGTACCCCGGCCCGGTCCCCCCGGGCCAGCGTCAGCCGGGCCGCGGCCCGCGGTCCGGCCGCACCAGCGTCCACGGCGGCACCGGACCGCTGCGACGGGTCCCTTCACAAGGCGGTGATGAACGACGATGATCTCCAATTCGGGGATGGCCCCGAGCGCGGCGGAACTCGCCGCCCCGGCCATCATGCGGATCGGGGCCGCCCGGCTGACGGCCGGGCTCGACCGGTACCCGCGGCTCGACCTGGAGGCCCACCGGGACCTGTTCGGCCGGCTGCCGAGGCTGACCGACGGGGACATCTTCGCCATGGGCAGGCAGGTGGACCTGCGGGGCCACGGCGGTGCGGCGTTCCCGTTCGCGCGCAAGCTGAAGGCGGTCGTGGACGCGGCGGTCAAGAAGGACCAGCCCACGATCGTGGTGGTCAACGCGACCGAGGGGGAACCGGGCAGCTTCAAGGACAAGATGCTGCTGATGCGTTCCCCGTACCTGGTCCTCAGCGGCGCCGCGCTCGCCGCCGAGGCCATCGGGGCCGAAGAGATCGTCGTCGGGGTGGCCAGCAACGAACTGGCCAACCGGTCGCTCGAAGCGGCCGTCGCGGCCGAGCCGGGCCTGCGGGATCTGGTACGCATCGTCGAGGTGCCGGATCGGTTCATCTCCGGCGAGAGCGGCGCGCTGGTCCGGGCCATCAACGGCAAGACCCCCATCCCGCCGGGCCGCAAGACGCTCGCGGCCGAGAGCGGCGTGTACGGGCTGCCGACCCTGCTGTCCAATGCCGAGACCTACGCGCAGCTGGCCGTGCTGGCCCTGCTCGGGCCGGAGCGGTACGCGTCGGTGGGCATGCCTGAGGAGCCGGGCACGGTGCTGCTCAGCGTGAGCGGCTCGGCCGCGCGGCCCGCCGTGGTCGAAGTCCCCACCGGCGTTCCCCTCGGTTCGGTGCTGGACATCTGCCAGGCCCCGGCCGGCGACGGTGTGCTGGTCGGCGGGTACCACGGCATGTGGCTGCCCGCCGAGAACGCCTACGTGGTGCCGGTGTCCCGGGCTGGCCTCGAAGCGGCGGGCGGGACCCTCGGGGCGGGCATCGTGCTGCCGCTGGGCGACGGGACCTGCCCGCTGGGCGAGGTGTCCCGGATCGCGAGCTATCTGGCCGGTGAGTCGGCCGGTCAGTGCGGGCCGTGCAAGCTCGGCCTGCCCCGCATCGCGCGGGCGCTGGCCGCCCTCATCGACGGGTCGGGTGGCATCGAGGCCCTGGACGTGGCCCGGCGGTCGTCGGCCGCGGTGGCCGGGCGCGGGGCCTGCGCGCATCCGGACGGCACGACCCGGTTCGTGCTGTCCGCCTTGGACGTGTTCACCGAGGACCTGGCCGCGCACGTGTTCCACTCCTCGTGTGGCCGCCCGGTCCGCGGGGTGCTGCCGCTGCCCACCGGCCCTGAGGTGCAGGCCCAGCAGCGGCTGGTCGTGGACTGGACGCGGTGCGAGGGCCACGGCCTGTGCGCCCACCTGATCCCGGAGATCGTGCACCTGGACAACACCGGTTACCCGGTGATGCTGGACATCCCGGTGCCCGACTGGCTGGGCAAGGACGCCCAGCAGGCGGTGGACATGTGCCCGGCGCTGGCGTTGCGGCTGGCGCATGCGCCGGCCAAGGCGAGCCGGGCGTCCGCGCCGGTACCGCTGCCGATGCCGGCCGGGCGGACCGCGCTGATCGGCGGCGCCCCGCCGGACCCCGGTGACGGCCGGGGCGGGCGGGGCGGACCGCGCCAGATCACCGCCGGCTGACCAGCCCCCGGCCGGAACTGGCCGCCGGGCCACGCGAACGACAGGACCCCGCCCTCACTGAGAGCGGGGTCCTGGCTTGCGGTTCGGGGCCGGTCCAGAGTTGAGGGGCAGGGCCAGGGGTCAGGGCAGCGGTCAGCGGTCAGGGCAGCTTCCAGGCCTGGTTGGCGGTGCCGGCGCAGGACCAGATCTGGGCCTGGGTCCCGGGGGTGGTGGACCAGCCGGTGTCGTCCAGGCACTTTCCGGACGCGGGGTTGAGCAGCGCGCCGTCGGACTGCGGCTGCCAGACCTGGGCGCCGGTGCCGTTGCAGTCGTACAGGTCGACTGTGGTCCCGTTGGCGGTGCCGGCCGCGTCGACGTCGAGGCACTTGCCCAGCACCTGCAGGGTGTTCCCGGTGCCGACGGCCCACTGCTGGGCGTTGGTGCCGTTGCAGGTGTAGACCTGGACCGGGTTGAAGTTCGCGGTCGAGGCGCTCCTGTCGTCCAGGCACAGGCCGCCGTACCCGGTGATCGACCCGGTGGTGGTGGACCCGCCCCCGCCGCCCCCGCCGCCGGAACCGCTGGTGCCGCCGGTGATCGCGTTGAAGATCTTGGAGTAGGCGTAGCCGGCCGGCTTGTCGTAGCCGTCGACCTCCCAGAACGACAGCTCACCGACGCCGTTGGCCGCGGCGAAGCTCTCCAGCATCGACGCGTTGCCGGTGGAGAAGAACTCGTTGTCGTCGTTCTGGCCGGCGATCGGGGTCAGCCCCACCCTCGCGTAGGCCTGCGCGGTGGAGATGCCGTACAGGCTGGCCAGCTGGCCGGAGGTGGCCTGGGCGGCGGACAGCGCGTCGTTCAGGGCGTTCTGCCCGTTGCCGAAGTCCATGGTCATGATGTTGACCAGGTTGACCTTGACCCCCTGGGCCTGGGCGTCCTGGAGCACGCCCAGTTCCTGGGACGGCAGGCCGTCCGGCGCTACGGCCAGGGTGTAGTCGACCTGGACGGACGGATCCTGAGCCTGCAGCGCGGCCAGGGCCTGGTCGCGCCGGGTGCTGGCCGCCGTGTCCGACAGGGTGCTGCCTTCGATGTCGAAGTCGAGCCGGTTCACCCCGTAGGTGTTGACCACGTCGGCGTAGGCCGCGGTCAGCGAGCTGACCGAGGTGCAGGTCTGCGCCAGCTCGCCGCCGGATTCGCCGCCGAACGAGATGATGACGTTGCCGCCCGCCGCCTTGAGCGAGTTGATCTGGTCGGTGAACGCGCCCACGGAGTCGCCGCCGTCCTCCCACTCCGGCGTGCAGCCGGACTGGGGGATGAGGAAGGCCAGCGTGTAGTACTTCAGGCCGGTGACGCTCAGGTCCGCGGCCATGTCGCCGGCGTCGCCGCCGCCGATCTGCAGGTACGGCGCGGCGTAGTGGGCCGGGTAACTGCCCGCCGCCGTGGCCTGGTTCGCGACCAGCGTGGTGCCGAGGTGACCGGAGTGCCCGGAGTGGGCGGCGAACAGTACGCCACCCGTGGCGAGCGCGGCGGCCGTGACGACCGCCGTACCGGTGAGGAACGAGCGCATGAATGACTACCGCTTTCTGCAAGTCCGAATCCCGCCCGCTCCACCGGGGGCTCGCCTCGGCTCCAGACGGTCCCGGTCCGGCGCACACGGCAAGTGTTAAGAAACCTTACTAAATCGGCAGGGCTCGGTACGGATAATCGTGACAGTTACGGCGAATGACCCGGGGGAGGCGTCAGGGCCCGGCCAGCTCCACGTTGATCCGCAGGTCAGGCCCGGATCCGGCCTCGATGACGAGGGTGGTGACGTTCCCGGCGGCGACGATGTCGCCGTGGGCCGATCGCAGCTGGGCCGCCATGACCTCGGGGGCCGACACCCGCACCGCCTCGACCGGGGCCCGCATGGACAGCCGGGCCCCGGACTTGGCCTTGCGGATCGCACTGATCACCGCGGCCGCGGCCGGGAGGACGCCGGCGTCGGCGGACGCCCCCGGACCGCTGGCCACGGGCCATTGACCACCGGCGTGCACCGAGTCGTCGTGCCACCAGGACCAGGCTTCCTCGGTGCAGAACGGCAGGAACGGGGCGAACAGCCGGAGCAGCACGGACAGGGCCGAGCGCAGCGCCAGCCGGGCCGACCCGGCCGCGGGTCCGGCCGGCCCGTCGTCCCCGGCGTAGGCCCGCTGCTTGACCAGCTCCAGGTAGTCATCGCAGAACGACCAGAAGAACCGCTCGGTGACCTCCAGCGCGCTGGTGTACTCGAAGTCACGCAGGGCCGCGGTGGCCTGGGCCACCACCTCGTCCAGGGACGCCAGCACCGCCTGGTCCAGGGCCTCGGTGACCTGCGCCCCGGCGGCCGGCTCGGGGAACCCGAGCACGAACCGGCTGGCGTTGAGGATCTTGGTCGCGAGCCGGCGGCCGACCTTCATCTGGCCCGGGTCGAAGGCGGTGTCGGTGCCGGGCCGGCCGCTGGCCGCCCAGTAGCGCACCGCGTCCGGGCCGAACTCTTCCAGCAGCCCGATCGGGGTCACCACGTTCCCCTTGGACTTGCTCATCTTCTTGCGGTCCGGGTCGAGGATCCAGCCGGACAGGGCCACGTGCCGCCACGGCAGCGAGCCCGACTCCAGCTCGGCCCGCAGCACGGTCGAAAACAGCCAGGTGCGGATGATGTCGTGCGCCTGCGGGCGCAGGTCCATGGGGTAGGTCAGGGCGTACCGCTCATCGTCGCCGGCCCAGCCGCACACGATCTGCGGGGTCAGCGACGACGTGGCCCAGGTGTCCATCACGTCCGGGTCGGCGGTGAAGCCGCCCGGCCGGCCCCGCTGGTCCTCGGTGTAGCCGGGCGGGGTGGCCGAGGACGGGTCGACCGGCAGCAGGTCCGGGCCGGCCAGGATCGGCGCCGCGTAGCGGGGCTCCCCGGCGGCGTCCAGCGGGTACCACACTGGGAACGGGACGCCGAAGAACCGCTGCCGGCTGATCAGCCAGTCGCCGTTCAGGCCGCGCACCCAGTCGTCGTAGCGGGCCTTCATGTAGGCCGGGTGCCACCGCAGCTCGGTCCCGCGGCGCAGCAGCGCGTCCCGGTGGGCGACCGAGTTGATGAACCACTGCCGGCTGGACACGATCTCCAGCGGCTTGTCACCCTTTTCGTAGAACTTCACCGGCCGGCGCACCGGCCGCGGGTCACCTTCCAGGTCCCCGGCGTCCCGCAGCTGGGCGACCACCCGCTCCCGGGCGGTGAACACCGTGGCTCCGGCCAGTTCCTGGTACGCGGCCCGGCCGGCCGGGTCGTCCAGCCCGGCCGGCGGGTGGTCCAGGATGCGCCCGTCGCGCCCGATGATCGTGCGGGCCGGCAGCTTGAGCTCGCGCCACCACTGGACGTCGGTGAGGTCGCCGAACGTGCAGCACATGGCGATGCCCGCGCCGCGGTCACGTTCGGCCGCGGGATGGGCCAGGATCGGTACCTGCACCCCGAACACCGGGGAAGTCGCCGTGGTGCCGAACAACGGCTGGTAGCGCTCGTCGCCGGGATGGGCGATCAGGGCCACGCAGGCGGGCAGCAGCTCGGGCCGGGTGGTCTCGATGTCCACCTGGCCGCCGTCCGGCCGGTGGAACCGGATCCGGTGCCAGGCGCCGGCGTGCTCGCGGTCCTCCAGCTCGGCCTGGGCCACCGCGGTGCGGAAACCGACGTCCCACAGCGTGGGCGCCTCGGCCTGGTACGCCTCACCCTGAGCCAGCAGTTGCAGGAACGCCAGCTGGGACACGCGCTGCGCGCGCTGACCGATCGTGGTGTAGGTCATCGACCAGTCCACCGACAGGCCAAGCCGGCGCCACAGTTGCTCGAAGGCCCGCTCGTCCTCGGCGGTCAGCGTCTCGCACAGCTCGACGAAGTTGCGGCGGGAAAGGTCGGCGGGACGCTGTCCCTTGGCCGCGGGGGCGGCCGGGGCGGCGAACTGCGGGTCGTAGGGGAGCGATGGGTCGCAGCGTACGCCGTAGTGGTTCTGCACCCGGCGCTCGGTCGGCAGGCCGTTGTCGTCCCAGCCCATCGGGTAGAACACGTGCTTGCCGGTCATCCGCTGGAAGCGGGCCACGATGTCGGTGTGGGTGTAGGAAAACACGTGCCCCACGTGCAGTGACCCGCTCACCGTGGGCGGCGGGGTGTCGATCGAGAAGACTTCGGCCCGGCCGGACGACTTCGGGAACCGGTACAGCCCGGTCTCGTCCCAGACCTGCGCCCACTTGACGTCGGTGCCGTCCAGTGACGGCCGTTCGGGCACGGTGGGCGCGGTTTCGGGCAACGGTCTCGGCTCCTCACGCGGGCGGACGAACAGCCCAGATTAGCGTTCCGGGCGCGCCCGCCATGGCGGGGTGACGAGCGATCAGCCCGGGACGCAACCTTGGGACAAAATTAATAGACGTCTCCGGCGTCTCCGGCCCGGGCGCCCGGGCCGGAGGATCCGTCGACCACGTGTGACGCATCCCCGATTGCGCGTCCGGCCTGCAAGTGGTCGACTGGTAAGGGCTAGCTAGCCGCCGCCTCGGAGACGGGGAACCACAGATGCCGATGTCAGACTATGAGCAACGCCGCTGGCGTGAACTGGAAGCCCAGCTCGCCGAGGAACGGCGGCTGGTCGCGCTCGCGCGCCGCCTGAACTCGGCGCCCCCCGAACCCCCCGACCCGGGACCGCCCCGGACGCGGGCCAGGATCCCGGCCCGGACCTACTTCTTCTGGGCCCTG
>DASWVA010000062.1:0-2801 GCA_036401415.1 Streptosporangiaceae bacterium | reverse complement strand
AGGAACCGCTGCGCCCACTGGTGGTAGAGGCCGGTCCGCTCGCTCTGCCGGTAAGGGCCGTAGGGGCCGTCCTGGCCGGGACCTTCGTCCCAGTTCAGGCCCAGCCAGTGCAGGGTCTCCTGGGCCGACGCGACGTGCTCCCCGGTGACCTCGGCCGGGTCGGGGTCCTCGATGCGGAGCACGAACACGCCCCCCTGGTGACGCGCGAAGGCCCAGCCGTACAGGGCGCTACGGACGTCACCGAGGTGCAGCGACCCGCCCGGTGACGGCGCGAACCGCACCCGGACCGGGCCGGCGGGCTGACCCGCCGGCCCGGGATCAGTCACGAATGACCACCCGGTTGCGCAGGGTCCCGATGGTTTCGATCGTCACCGACACCTCGTCACCGTGCTGCAGCGACCCGACGCCGGCCGGGGTGCCGGTCAGGATCACGTCACCGGGCAGCAGGGTCATGACCTGGCTGACGAACGCGACCAGGGCGGGCACGTCGTGCATCATCTCCGAGGTGCGGGCGTGCTGCCGGACCTCGCCGTTGACCGACGTGCTGAGGGCCAGGTCGGTCGGGTCGGCCTGGGTCTCGATCCACGGGCCGATCGGGCAGAACGTGTCGAAGCCCTTGGCCCGGGTCCACTGGACGTCGCGGGCCTGCAGGTCCCGCGCGGTCACGTCGTTGGCGCAGGTGTAGCCGAAGATCACGTCCTGGGCGCGGTCCATCGGCACCTCGCGGCAGAGCCGGCCGATGATGACGGCCAGCTCGCCTTCGTAATCGACCCGCTCGGTCAGCTTGACCGGGTAGGCGATGGCGTCGCCCTGCCCCACGACCGACGTGGACGGCTTGAGGAACAGCACCGGCTCGGCGGGCGCCTCACCGCCCATCTCCTGGGCGTGCTCGGCGTAGTTCTTCCCGACCGCCACCACCTTGCTCGGCAGCACCGGGGCCAGCAGCCGGACGTCGGCGAGCGGGAACCGGCGGCCGGTGAACTGGACGCCGGCCGGGTCGGTCCCGAACGGGTGCCCGCGCAGCTCCGCGATCCCGTCGCCCTGGTCTTCTTCGACCACGCCATAGGCGACATCGCCCCCTATGGCGAACCTTGCGATACGCACTGCTCTCCTTCGTCCTCCGGCAGAGGGGCCAGCGAGCTTCCGCACCCCAGGTTCCAGCCTTGAAGCCTACTGAGGGCGCCGGCCCCTACTGCTGGTAATTTTCGACCTCGGTGACCGGGCGGTTGCCGGTCACGCTCGGGTCCTCCCCGAACTCGCGGCGGGCGCGGCGCTGCCGGAGCAGATCCCATGCCTGGTCAAGAGCCTCTTCGGTGCTCTTGAGCTGCGCGTGTTCATCGGTGGTGGTCAGTTCTCCGGCGGCCAGCTTGCCGCGAAGCTCGTGCTCGGTGGCGACGAGCTCGTCGATGCGGGAGAGGATCTCCTTGTCGTCCATGGGTCCACCCTAAACGGCGGCGATCGCCGATTCAGGCCGGCCGGTGGCCTGACCGCAGGAGGCAGTAGGTGACGGCTTCCTCCAGGGCCTGCCAGGAGGCGGCGATGATGTTCTCGTCGACGCCGACCGTGTTCCAGGTGCGGCCGGTGCCGTCGTCGGACTCGACCAGCACCCGCGTCACCGCGCCGGTGCCGTGCGTGCCCTCCAGGATGCGGACCTTGTAGTCGGCCAGCTCCAGGGTGGCCAGTTCCGGGTAGGTCCGCTCGAGCGCGATCCGCAGCGCCTTGTCCAGCGCGTTGACCGGGCCGTTGCCCTCGCCGGTGGCCACCACCCGCTCACCCTTGGCGGTCAGCTTGACCGTGGCCTCGCTGACCAGCTCGCCGTCCTTGCGGCGTTCGACGATGACCCGCCAGGACTCGACGCCGAAGTAGCGCTCGCCGCCGGGGACGAGTTCGCCCCGCAGCAGCAGCTCGAACGAGGCGTCGGCGGCCTCGAACGTGTAACCGCGGGCCTCCAGCTCCTTGACCCGGCTGACGACCCGGCCGAGGGCACCCTGGTCGCCGGACAGGTCGTAGCCGAGTTCCCGGCCCTTGAGCTCCACCGACGCCCGGCCCGCCATGTCCGAGACCAGCATGCGCATGTCGTTGCCGACCAGCGCGGGGTCGATGTGCTGGTACAGCATGGGGTCGACCTTGACCGCGGACGCGTGCAGCCCGGCCTTGTGCGCGAACGCGGACACGCCCACGTAGGGCTGGTGGCCGTTCGGCGTCACGTTGGTGACCTCGCTGATCGAGTGCGCGATCCGGGTCAGCTCGCTCAGGCAGCCGTCCGGCAGTACCGGGCGCCCCTTCTTCAGCTGCAGCCCGGCGACCACGCTGAACAGGTTGGCGTTGCCGGCCCGCTCGCCGTAGCCGTTGGCGGTGCCCTGGACGTGAGAGACGCCCGCTTCCACCGCGACCAGTGTGTTGGCCACCGCGCAGGCGGTGTCGTCGTGGCAGTGGATGCCGAGCCGGGCCCCGGTCGCCTGCGCCACCGCGGTGACCACGTCGCCGAGCTCGGTCGGCATCATGCCGCCGTTGGTGTCGCACAGCGCGACCACCTCGGCGCCGGCCTCGGCCGCGGTCCGCACCACCTCCAGGGCGTAGGCCGGATCGGACCGGTACCCGTCGAAGAAGTGCTCGGCGTCCAGGAACACGCGCTGGCCGTTCGAGCGCAGGTGCCCGACGGTGTCCCGGATCATGGCCAGGTTCTCCTCGAGCGTGGTGCGAAGGGCCAGCCGGACGTGCCGGTCGTGACTCTTGGCGACCAGGGTCACGACCGGCGCGCCCGACTCGCGCAGCGCGGCGACCTGAGGGTCATCGGCCGC
>DASWVA010000061.1:0-2552 GCA_036401415.1 Streptosporangiaceae bacterium | reverse complement strand
TTTCTGGGAGTCGTTCCTGGCCATTGTGATCGGCACCACGCTCGGCGGCATCAGCCAGGGCCTGCTGTCCCAGGAGGGACCGCTGTTCGGGGTGCCGCAGATGGTGCTGAGCCGGCTCGGCTTCGGCTACTGGGGCAACGTACTGCCGGCCGGCCTGAACTCCATCACCGCCGGGATCGGCTGGTTCGCGGTCAACAGCGTCAGCGCCACGTTCGCGCTCAATACGCTGACCCACCTGGCCAAGCCCGCCTGCCTGGTCATCGTGGTGCTGGTGCAGGTGGTGGTGGCGTTCTTCGGTCACAACCTGGTGAATGTCTTCGAGCGCTATGCGTTCCCGGTCCTGACCATCATCTTCCTGATCGCCTCGGTGGTGGTGCTGTCCAAGGCGCACCCGGGGGCGCCGCACAAGACCATCCCGGGCGCCTTCCTGATCACCCTCGGCGCGTCGTTCGGCTACGCGGTCGGCTGGAACCCCTACGCCTCGGACTACACCCGGTACCTGAAGCCGGCCGTGAGCAAGACGGCCGTGGCCGGGTGGGCGTTCCTGGGCCTGTTCCTGTCCTGCGTGCTGCTGGAAACGGTCGGCGCAGCCGCGGCCACCGTGATCAGCCCCGGCGCAGCGCTGGGTAACAACCCGACCGGGGCGTTCACCGGCCTGATGGCCACCCCGCTGGCCGACGTGACCCTGCTGGCCATCTGCCTGGGCGGCATCTCGGCCAACGCGCTGAACATCTACTCCGGCGCGATGTCGTTCGTGGCCATGGGCATCAGACTGCCGCTGGCCCTGCGCCGGGCCCTGGTGGCGGTGGTGTTCGGGATCATCGGATTCATCGTGGCGCTGACCGGCCTGCATGACGCAGCGACCAAGTACAACAACTTCCTGCTGGTCATCGCCTACTGGATCGCGCCCTGGCTGGCGGTGACGTTCTGCAGCCGGCTGCGGCGGCGGAACCGGACCCCGGCCGAGCTTGAGCCGCTGCTGTTCGACAAGAAGTACACGGACTGGGCCGGGCCGGTGGCCATGCTGGCCGGGGTCGTGGTGTCGATCATCTTCTTCTCGAACCAGACCGAATACGTCGGTGTCGTGCCCAAGCACGTGGGGTCGGCGGGTGACCTGACGTTCGAGGTCGGCTTCGTGCTGACCGCCGTGATCTACCTGGGCTGGCACGCGGTCACCGACCGGCGGCGGGCGGCGGCCGTCTAAGCGGGGCCACTGGAAACCGGCGGCGGCCGTCGCCGGGACGCGGGCGGGTTGCGGGGCAGGAACACCGCGAACACCGGTGGCCGCTGCCGGACCAGCACCACGCGGCCGCCGTCCGCCGCGGCCATGGTGCGGGCCAGCGACAGGCCGAGCCCGGTGCCCTCGGGCCGGGTGCTGACGCTGCGCTCGAAGATCCGCGACACCAGCTCCGGCGGCACGCCCTTGCCCTGGTCTTCCACCTCGATCACGGCCGACTTGGTGTTCTGGGAGGTGCGGATCTCCACCGTGCCGGACCCGTGCATGAGCGAGTTGTCCACCAGCGTGGCCAGCACCTGGGCCACCCCGCCCGGGGTGACGTGGGCCCGCAGCCCGCGCTGGCCGGTGACCACGAGCTTGCGCCCGGCCCGGCGGAACGCGGGCTCCCACTCCACCACCTGCTGGTCGATGATCTCGTCGATGCCGGTCAGCGACGCGGTCCCGGCAGTGGCCCGGCGAGACGGGTCGAGCAGCTGGCTGACCACGTCGGCCAGGCGCTCGGCCTGAGCGAGTGCGGCCCCGCCCTCCTCGCGCACCGCCTGCGGGTCGTCGGCCGCCGCGATGACCTCCTCCAGCCGCATGGACAGCGCGGTCAGCGGGGTGCGCAGCTGGTGCGAGGCGTCCACGGCCAGCTCCCGTTCGGCGGTGAGCAGGCTGGTGACCCGGCGCCCGGCGCTGTCCAGGCCGTCGGCCACCTGGTCCAGCTCGGCCACGCCGTAGCGGCGGCCGATGGGCCGGGGGTCACCCGAGCGCAGCCGGTCGGCCGCCTCGGCCAGCTCCCCGAGCGGCCGGGTGAGCCGCCCGGACAGCACCAGCGCCGCCACCACGGCGGCGGCGACCACCGCCGCGGCCAGGGCGACGATGAGCAGCCGGACGTTCGGGCCGGCCACCACCGCCGCCGGGATCCCGACCACCAGCACGGCCGTCACGGGCAGGCCCAGCATGGTCAGCAGCAGCCGGCGCCGCATGCCTGCGCCGCCCCTCAGTCGCCGCGCTCGAACCGGAAACCGACCCCGCGCACGGTGGTGATGTACCGGGGGCTGTGGGCGTCGTCGCCGAGCTTGCGGCGGAGCCACGAGATATGCATGTCCAGCGTCTTGGTGGACGTCCACCACTTGGCGTCCCACACCTCGCGCATGATCTGGTCGCGGGTGATGACCTTGCCGGCGTCCCGGAACAGGATCCACAGCAGGTCGAACTCCTTGGTGGTCAGCTCCAGCTCGGCGTCCTGGTGCCAGGCCCGGCGGGCCTCGGGGTCGATGCGGACCCCCATGACGACAGCGTTGTCCGCCGTGCCGCGGCGCAGCAGGGCCCG
>DASWVA010000060.1:0-11807 GCA_036401415.1 Streptosporangiaceae bacterium | reverse complement strand
ACCACCAGGAGGATGAAAGCGATCGCGATCAAGGTCAGGGCCGCGCCCCAGGCCCGGGCCTGGGCTCCGTTGTATGGCGATGTCGCGTTGGCGAAGATCTGGGCGGGCAGCGCCGTGTCGGGGCCGCTGAACACGTTGGTGTTGGTCGAGCTCACGGTCAGGATGGTGAACAGCAGCGGGGCGGTCTCGCCCGCGGCCCGGGCCACCGCGAGCAGGCAGCCGCTGACGATGCCGCCGATCGCGGTGGGCAGGACCACGGTCACGGTGACCCGGGCCCGGCTGGCGCCGAGGGCGTAACTCCCCTCCCGCAGCGCGTCCGGCACCAGCGAGAGCATCTCCTGGCTGGAGCGGATGACCAGCGGCAGCATCAGGCAGGCCAGCGCGAACGCGCCGCCCAGGCCGGAGTAGCCGAAGTGCAGGGTCCAGATGGTGAAGATGAACAGGCCCATCACGATCGAGGGCACGCCGGTCATGACGTCGGCCATGAACCCGATGACCCGGGCCAGCGGGCTTTTCCCGCCCCGGCCGTACTCGTTCAGGTAGATCGCGCCCAGCACGCCGAGCGGGACGGCGATCAGCGTGGCCAGGCCGGTGATCTCCAGCGTGCCGACGACCGCGGGCCCCATGCCGCCGATGTTGGCGGGCAGCACGTTCGGCGGGATGGACGCGGTCAGGAACTGCTTGCTGATGACGCCGGCGCCCTTGGAGATCACCGTGATCAGCACGAAGACCAGCGGGACCAGGATGATCACCAGGGCCAGCGCCATGAGCATGGTCATGATCTGGCTCTTGGCCTTGCGCCAGGATGACGGCTCCCGCAGGTCGACCCCGGGCTGCTGGGCGGTTGTGGCCATCAGGCCCCCCTCGAACGCCGGGTGGAACGAGCCACCACCGACCGGGCGATGACGTTGATGATGATCGTCAGGGCGAAGAGCAGCACGCCCAGCCCGATCAGCGCGGCCCGGAACACGCCGGAGGCCTCACCGAACTCGTTCGCGATGACCGCGGCCATCGTGTCACCCGGGGCGAACAGATGCGACGTGATCTGGGGCGACGAGCCGACGACCAGCGCGACCGCGATCGTCTCGCCCATGGCCCGGCCCAGGCCGAGCAGGATCGACCCGACGATGCCGCTTTGGCTGTGCGGCCAGACCGCGCCGCGGATCATCTCCCACCGGGTGGCACCCAGCGCGTAGGCGCCCTCCCGGTCGATGGCCGGGACGGTGGCAATGACCTCGCGGGACAGCGACGTGATGATCGGCGTGATCATGAAGGCCAGGATCAGGCCGGCGGTGAAGAACGAGGCCCCGCTGACCGGCGGGCCGAACAGCGAGCCGAGCACCGGCACGCCCTTCACCCCCGAGCCGATCGAGGTGTAGATGGTCTGCAGCCGCGGGGCCAGCACGATGATGCCCCACAGGCCCCAGACCACCGACGGGACCACGGCCAGCAGGTCGATCACGTACACGATCGGCCGGCTCCAGCGCCGGGACACGACCTCGGTCAGCAGCAGCGCGATGCCCAGGCTGAGCGGCACCGCGATGATGATGGCGATCACCGAGGTGATCACTGTGCCGTAGACGAAGTCCAGCGAGCCGAACTTGTTGGTGGCCGGGCTCCAGGTGGTGGCGAAGACCCCGGACAGGCCCTCCTGGCTGAACCAGGAGGAGGCCTGCTGGCTGGTGGAAACGGCGATCAGGACCAGGATGGCCAGGACGAGCAGCCCGGCCGCCAGCGCCAGGATCTGGAACAAGCGGTCGCCGAACGGCCGCCGTTCCGAAAGGGGGCTGGCGGACCGGGTCTGCTCCGCCGACGTGACTGTGCTCACTTAACTGTGCTCACTGCTGGGCTCACTTAACTGGGTGTCAGTTGGCTGGGCTGACGTGGTTCTCGGCCCGGCCGGGGGTCAGGAGCCCGAGCCGATCTTGCTGAGCTGCGCCTTGGCCTGCGCGTCGAGGCTGGCGGGCAGCGGCGCGTAGTTCAGCTCCGGCAGCAGCTTCTGGCCGTCGCCGAGCAGGTAGCCGAGATAGGCCTTGAGGGCGGTCTTAGTGGACGCGCTGGACTGAGCCGCGTTCACCAGGTCCCAGGACTGGTAGGTGATCGGGTAGGAGCTCGCACCCGGGGCCCAGATCGCGCTGAAGGTCAGGTCGGACGCCACCGTGGCCTGGGCCGCGGCGGCCGACGCCGACGCCGCCGACGGCGCGACGAAGCTGCCGGCCGAGTTCTTCACCGAGGCCATGGCCAGGTTGGAGGCCTTGGCGTCGGAGAAGTCCACGTAACCGATGGCGCCCGGGGTGCTCTTGACGATCGAGTCGACCCCGCCGTTGCCGGTGCCACCCCGGCTGTTGGAGGGCCAGCTGATGGTGGAGCTGCTGCCGAGCTTCCACACGCCGGGGGCCGACTTGACCAGGAACTCGGAGAAGTTCTGGGTGGTGCCGGAGGAGTCCGAGCGGCGGGCGATGGTGATCGCCGTGCTGGGCAGGGTGACGCCGGAGTTGAGCGCCTTGATCGCCGGGTCGTTCCAGGTCTTGATCTGGCCCTGGAAGATCTTCGCGATCGTCGGCCCGTCCAGCTTCAGGCTCTTTACCCCGGACAGGTTGTAGGAGATGGCGATCGGGCCGATGACGACCGGGAAGTACAGGATCGTCTTGCCCGTGAACTTCGAGGCATCCTTGGCCGGAATCGGCGAGTCTGAGCCTGCGAAGTTGACCAGGCCCGACGCCAGGTCGGTGCGGCCCTTACCGGAGCCGCCGCCGCCGTAGTTGACCGTGAGGTTCGGGTCGGTCTGCTTGATGGCCTGAATGGCAGCCTGCTGGAAGGTGGTCTGGAACGTCGACCCGCTGGCGTTCAGCGTGCCCGAGGCGCTGGCCGGGGCGGCGCTGCTGCTCTTACTGCTGGCCGAAGGGCTGCTGCTCGACCCGCCGGAGCCGCTGCCCGACGAGGAGCAGGCCGCCACCAGAGCTACAGCGGCCAGGCTGACACCACCGGCCGTGGCGGCCTTTTGGATGCGCACACGTTGCATATTGAAAAAACCCCTTTTTCATTACCCTGGACTGCGTGACTATGGCCGTGGCCATGCGCCTGCCGCGCCGCGTCACGCTAATTGGCAGGATTAAATGAGCCGGTTTTCAGCGGGCTGAAGATGATGCAAGCGGTCGACGTCGACACCTCGCCGGTCGCGCCGGGCTCACCGCGAACCCGGTGCACGGCTTGATGTCTTCGCCCCCCAGCTAATGGTCGCGAAGTTAACAACCGGCAAACGAGCTGTGAACCTGACCCAGCGATCAGCTATGTTTTTGGCGTCCCGTCGCGGCCGGCCAGAATTTATTCTTCGCGTCACCCGCGCTTTACCTTCAGGCCAGCCGGCCGGCCCCATGTCGTTACCGCGCAGTTGTCCAGGGCAAAGTAAAACCCTGCCGCACGGCGGTGCCGTGGGGCAGGGCTGATGAGCCGGGCCCGGGCCCGGTGGACCGGGCCCGGGGACAGTTACCGCCGGCTCAGACGGCCACCTCGACCTGGGTGACCTTGCCGTACTCGGCCGACACGCTGCGGTCGGCGCGGGCGCCGCCGGGCGCGAGGACCCGGAGAGTCCAGGTGCCGGGCGCGGCGAAGAAACGGAAGCCGCCGTCCTCGCCGAGCGGCACCTCGGCCACGAACTCATCGCCGGTGCCCAGCAGCCGGGCGTACCCGGTGGTCAGCGGGGCGTCGTCACGGACCACCCGGCCTTCGACCACCGCCTGGTGGCCTGCGTTGGTGGCCGCGGTCACCGGGACGCCGCCCGCGGGCGCGCCGCAGCCGTCCCCGGCCTGGCCTGCGTTACTCATCGGCCGTCACCCAGTTCGATCGGGACGCCGACCAGCGAGCCGTACTCGGTCCAGGAGCCGTCGTAGTTCTTGACGTTCGGCTGCTCGAGAAGCTCGTGCAGGACGAACCAGGTGTGCGCGGAGCGCTCACCGATCCGGCAGTAGGCGATGGTGTCCTTGCCGAAGTCGAGCCCGGCCTCGTCCCGGTAGAGCTTGGTGAGGTCGTTGTCGGACTTGAACGTGCCATCCTCGTTGGCCGACTTGGACCACGGGACGTTACGGGCGGTGGGGATGTGCCCGCCACGCTGCGCCGACTCCTGCGGAAGGTGGGCCGGGGCCAGCAGCCGGCCGGCGAACTCGTCCGGCGAGCGCACGTCGACCAGATTGCGCTTGCCGATGGCGTCCACCACCTCGTCACGCTTGGCCCGCAGCGTCGCGTCCTGCTCGGAGGCCTGGTAGGACGTGGCCGGGCGCTGCGGCACGTCGGTGGTGAGCTCGCGGGAGTCCAGCTCCCACTTCTTCCGGCCGCCGTCCAGCAGCTTCACGTTGTGGTGCCCGTACAGCTTGAAGTACCAGTAGGCGTAGGCCGCGAACCAGTTGTTGTTCCCGCCGTACAGCACCACGAGGTCGTCGTTGGAGATGCCGCGCTCGGACAGCAGCTTCTCGAATCCGACCCGGTCCACGAAGTCCCGGCGCACCGGGTCCTGCAGGTCCTGCTTCCAGTCGATCTTGATGGCGTTGCGGATGTGTCCCTTGTCGTACGCGCTGGTGTCCTCGTCGACCTCGACCAGGACCACCCCTGGGTCACCGGCGTGTGCTTCCACCCACGTGGCGTCCACGAGGGCTTCGGAGCGGCTCATGTGCGAAAAACCTCCTTGATGGATCAGGCTGCCGGGCTTTGCTGTGACGACGGCCAGATCCGGCGGATGAACAGATACATCTGGCAGCCCAGGCAGTAGTCGAACGCCGCGTTCAGGAACGCGGCGGCCAGGGCCAGGGCGGTGAAGGCGATCCCGACGGCCGTGATCCCGGTCGCGTAACCGATCACCCCGATCACGGCGAAGACCATCCCCACGCCCTGGGCGAACCGCGGGGGCGCGGCGGGCTCGAAGCGGGTGGGCGGTCCCAGCCGGGGCCGGATCAGGAAACGGTAAACCAGCCCGTAGGGGGCGTACCGCACCCCGGCGATGGCACCGGCCGCGAACACGAGCGCCTGGGCCAGCAGCAGCCACATGCTGGTGGTGGCCAGCGCGAGGGCCAGCACGACGGTCGTGATGACCGCGCTGAATCTGGGCCCTCTGGCGTCGATGTCCATGGTTGCGCTCCTTGCTGACTGTTTCCCGGAACTTCGCGCTGGCCGCGGCCGGTCCCGCGGCCACGAGGGCCGGTGACCGCGAATACAGCGTCGGGCGGGAGAGAGCAGGCGGGCTGATGACCGGGCCGGCGAGCCAGCCTCGGCTCAGCAGGCCGCCCGCATGCGGCCGGCCGGGGCACGCCGACACTGCGCGGTGGCGACCCGGCAGAAGTCCACGGCGCGCCGCTTGGTCAGCAGCTGCGCTGTCCATGAAGACACGTAGACGATGGTATGCGGGGTCGGCGCGGCTGTCACTCCCCGGCTGGAACCGGTACCTGACGTTACCGGCCGTTTGGGTGGATTAAGGCTGTGACCAGGCACGTCACTCACCTGCGGTGGTGGCGGTGGACTCCCCGGTGGCAGCGGCACGGCCCGCCGGAGCCTGGGACGGCAGAACAATCTCGCCCAGTGCGGCGATGACGTCGGGTTTGCGCGGCTGGCCGGCGCCCTGGCGGGTGATGTCGCCGTCCGGCCCCAGGACCAGCACGGTCGGCGTGGACAAGACGTTGAGCCTGCGCACCAGGTCCAGCCGGGATTCGGCGTCGATCTCCACGTAGGCCACCCCGTCGACCAGGCGGGCGACGTCGCCGAGAACCTGCCGGGTGGCCCGGCAGGGGGCGCAGAAGGAACTGGAGAACTGGACCAGCGTGGCCCGTGGACCCAGATCCTGCCGCAGGTCAGCGGCAGTGAGCCGGCCCCGGACGGGCGCCTGCGCCCCGCCGGGCCCGGCCGGCCCGGCCGCCGTGGCCGTCGCTTTCGCCGGGCCGGGCGCACGGGCCGAGCCGGGCCGGGGGGCATGCAGCTGGCCCTGGCGGCGGCGCCAGATCAGGCCGAGCGGGGTCATCACGGCCAGCACCACGACCAGCGCGATCACTCCTGCGGTCATACTGCGTACCAAGCGCGCGCGAGGCGCAGACATTCCGCCCTGGCTCAGCCGGTAATGAAGGTGGCGAGCTGCTCGTTCCCGGCGGTCACGTCCATGCCCCTGACCTGTCCCTTGGGCACCCACGAGGATCCCGGGTACCAGGCCTGGAGGTCATGGCTGGAGACTGTCCAGCCCGCCGCGAGCAGGTGCACGTTCTGGCCGTCGGTGACCCACAGCTGGCAGGTGGTCCCGGCCGGCACCCCGGTGATCTGCACGTCGTAGGCGACCCCCCAGGGCAGCTTCTGGTACCGGATGGTCGCGTCGACGCCCTTCATGACGGAGGTCGTCCTGGCGGTCTGCCAGCTGGCCGGGGGCGCGGGCTCCGCGCTCGCCGGGGACGTGGACGTCCCGGACGCGAGCCGCAGGCCCGCGGCTGACCCGCCGGCCGCGAGGACCACGGCCGCGGCGGCGGCCACCATCTGCCACCGCCGGGCCCGGCGCCGCCGGGCGGCGGTCAGCGAGACCAGCGAGCCGACGAAGTCGTCCGGGGGAGCTTCCCCGGGAGGCGGTGGCCCGGCGTCTTCCTGCGATATCCGGCCGACCTCGTCCGCCCCGACCCGGGCGAGCAGCGCGGGCAGCCCGGCCAGGCCGGCCAGCTCGTCCCGGCACTCAGCGCAGCCGGAGATGTGCGCGTCGACCAGCGACCGCTCGGCCGGATCGATGGCTCCCAGTACGTAGACACCGAGCGCCTGCCGCGTGTCGCCACATTCCCACGCCGACGTCATGGCGCAAGTCCTCTCTCCTCCAGGGCCAGCTTGAGCGCTTTGAGGGCATAGAAAGTACGGGATTTCACCGTGCCCGGCGGGATACCGAGGGTGGCCGCGGCCTCCGCGACCGAACAGCCCCGGTAGTACGTCTCGACGAGGACCCGGCGGTGGTCGGGGCGCAGCGAGGCGATGGCGTCCGCCACGGCCCACGACTCCAGCGCCCGGTCGGCGTCGTCGGCCACGGGTACCAGTTCCAGCGCCCCCTGCCCGACCTCGGGCGGACGCGACTGCCGGGCCCGGTAGGCGTCGACAGCAAGGTTCCGCGCCACCGCGAACAGCCACGGGCGGGCCGGCCGGTCGGCCAGAGCTTCCGGGTGCCGCCAGGCGCGGACGACCGTCTCCTGCACGAGATCTTCGGCCCGCTGCTTGTCGCCACCGGTGAGATGGAGCGCATAACGCAGGAGCGCACCGCCGTGCTCGGCGTAGAGCGCCCGAATGTACGCCTCGTCGGTCACTGTGTCCCGTGGAGCCGCGGATGTGTCCTGCGGTGCCGCGGATCCGGAGCCTCCCATGTCACTAACTACGGTTCCCAGCCACGGTCGGTTCGACCCGGAAAGACTTTTGGAGACTTCCTTTCCGGTTTCCGTGAGCTGGCGGCTCGGGCTCCGGTGGGGTCAGCTGGCCGTTCAGCTGCCGGTGGTGAAGGCCACGCTGGTCGCGCCGGCACCCACCAGGACGCCGCCCGGGACCACGCTGACCGACCTGATCGCCAGGTGCAGCGGCAGCCCGCTGACCGGCACGACGAACCGGAACTGGCCCGAGATCAGGCTGGACAGCGCGCTGGCGCCGTTGGCCACCTGGATGCGGGTGGGGGTGACCGCGATGCCCGAGCCGCTCGGCGACAGCAGCGCATCGGCCGTCACCGGCACGCTGAGCCCCAGGTAGCTCACCTTCCCGGCCAGCCGCAGCGCGCTGCCGTCCTGGCTGAGCTGGACGCCGGCCGGCAGGCGGCGGCGCACCGACGCGAACGGCACGATGGCCGTACCGGAAACCTGGGCCGCGGTGATGCTGGCTGAGTTGCCCCCGGCCAGGTCGCTCAGGGGAGCGTGCACGCCGGTCAGCTGGGCCACCAGGTGGTCAACGGTCACGCCCTGGGTGATGAGCTGCCCGGTGGAGACGTCGATCTCGTCGTAGTGCCCGGACACCACCTGGGTCAGGAACGGGAAGCCGCGCACGCTGACCGAGGGCCTGGACGGCAGGTGGTAGGCGGTCTGCACCTTGCCGGCGATCTCGTGGTCGGCCACCACGACCCCGATCCGGTCGGCGGCAACCAGTAGCCCGGCCAGAACAACGAGGACGATCAGCAGCTTTCGCATCGGAACGGCAGCGTACCCCGGCAGGGCGGGCTAGACCGGCCATACCGCCGAGGTGACCGCGGCCCCGGCCCCGGCGGCCGGTCAGCCGCCGGCGAAGGGCGGCAGCACCTCGATCACGGGCGCACCGGCCAGGCTGATGTCCTCGTGCCGCCGCGCCCCGGCGGGTGAGCCGTCCACCAGAAAAGACGACCGGGCCAGCACGGCGCGCAGGCGATCAGCCTCGTCGCCGACCCGGCGGTCGAGGGCGGCCGCCAGCGCCTCGGCCAGCGTGCTGGCCTGGTACGACTCGGCCGCCACCCCGGCGGCTTCCTTGGCCGCCGCCCAGTAGCGGATGGTAACCGTAGCCATATCGGCTATCCTCACTCACAATGGGATCCGGGCGACGCTGCCCCCGGGTCCCTGTCTGTTTTAACCGGTAAGCGCCGGTGCGCTGGGCGCCGCGAAGTGGAGGTGGAACCGCTTGAGCGATCTGCTCCTGCTGACCGGGACGCTCGAACCGTCCACGGAGGTGCTGCCGGCGCTGGGCCTGCTGCTGCATTCGGTGCGGGTCATGCCCCCGGAAGCCTCGGCCCTGATCGACGCGCCCCCCGGAGACGTGGTGCTGGTCGACGCCCGCCGCGACCTGGCCCATGGTAAGAGCATCTGCAAGCTGCTGCTCACCACCGGGCTGGACTGCCCGCTCTTCATCATCGTCACCGAGGGTGGCCTGGCCGCGGTCAGCGCCGACTGGGGCGCCGACGACGTGGTCCTCAACACGGCCGGCCCGGCCGAGGTGGAAGCGCGGCTGCGGCTGGCGCTGGGCCGCCGGGCCCGGAACGCGGCCGCAGACGCGCCGGACGAAATCAGGTCCGGCGACCTCACCATCGATGAAGCCACCTACTCCGCCCGGCTGCGGGGACGCGCGCTCGACCTGACGTTCAAGGAATTCGAGCTGCTCAAGTTCCTGGCCCAGCACCCCGGACGGGTCTTCACCCGGGCGCACCTGCTCCAGGAGGTCTGGGGCTACGACTACTTCGGCGGTACCCGTACGGTGGACGTGCACGTCCGGCGGCTGCGCGCCAAGCTCGGCACCGAGCACGAGGCCCTGATCGGCACCGTCCGCAACGTCGGCTACCGGTTCGTGCCGTTCAAGGGCGCCAGCGATGACCAGCGGGACAGCGTGCACGCGGGAGATGATGAACACGACACCGAACCCGGCGACGACGCCGGGCTCAGCGAGGCCGGGAGCCTGCACGGGTCACAGCCCGGCTGACCGGTGCCCGCCAACCCGGTGGCCCGGCCGGTGGTGACCGAGGCCGGGTCCCTGACCCCGGCCCAGCGGGAGCAGGTGCTGGGGCTGGCCGCTGCGGCCGCCAGCCAGGACGGGGTGACCCCCCTGTCCGAGCAGGCCATGCTGCACATCCGTTACGGCGACACCGCCGGGGCGGACGCCGGAGCGGGTACCGGACCGGACGGCAGGGCCGGGGACCGCCAGCCGGGACCGGACGGTGGCGACCTGCTGGCCACCGCGGGCGGGGCGATCATCGGTTACGCCCATCTGGAGTGGGAGGAACCGGGGGTGGCCAGCGCCGAGCTGGTCGTCCGCCCGGACCACCGCCGCCAGGGCACCGGCCGGACCCTGCTGACGGCCCTGACCCAGCGCGCCGGATCAGGCCAGCTGCGGGTCTGGGCTCACGGTGACCTGCCCGCGGCCGCGGCACTGGCCCGGTCGGCCCGGCTGAGCCGGGTCCGCGCGCTGTTCCGGATGAGCCGGCCGCTGCGGGAGCCACTGCCGGAGCCTGCGCTGCCGGCCGGCGTGACGCTGCGCACGTTCGTGCCGGGCCACGATGAGGATGGCTGGCTCGCTCTCAACGCCGCGGCCTTCGCCCACCATCCTGAGCAGGGCGCCTGGACCCGGGCCGATCTGAATCTGCGGGAGCGCGAGAAGTGGTTCGACCCGGCGGGTTTCTTCCTGGCTGAGCGGGACGGGCGGCTGACCGGGTTCCACTGGACCAAGGTCCACGATGGGAAGACGGGCGAGGTGTACGTGGTCGGGGTCGATCCGGCTGAACAGGGCTCGGGCCTGGGCCGTGCGCTCACCCTGACCGGGCTGCGTCACCTGCGGGACGACCGGGGCCTGGCCGAGGTGATGCTCTACGTGGACGAAGCCAACCGCGCCGCGGTACGGATGTACACCTCGCTCGGGTTCACGCTGGCCGCGACCGATGTGATGTACGGGACGGGCTGATCAGGCGATCTGGCCGAGCACCTCAGGCTCGGGGCGGACACCCAGCACCTCGTCCAGCTCTTCCCGGGTCAACGGGCCCTCGCTGGCGGCCACCGCTCCCAGGACCTCGGCGTACAGCTCGATCTCACCCATGGCCACCAGGTCGTGAACACGCAGATCGACGTACTCGGGCATCGTGCTCACCTCCGTCGACGCTGACGCCTGTGCTATCAGGCTACGTCGTCCCGCCGCTGGTCCGCATGACCCATCAGGGCCATTCTCGGACCACCCTCAGGTGTGGTTTTACCCCGGCCGGGGGGAACAATCCCCCCATGACCGGAATCTCCGCCGGTCGTGCGGTAGGGCCACCGGTGGATGCCGGACGCGCCCCGTAGGTGCACGTCAGGCGGTACCCGGCGGGTTGGAGCACGTCCGGCTTCGTCGTATAGCGGGGCACTTGGACGTTTCGGTTGCGCGGCAGGGCTGTTCAGGACAAGAGTCATGCACATATCGATCTCACCACAGCCCGCACGGTTCCCGCAGACATCGCGCCCTCGCTGTAGTACCGCGATAGCGTGCCTACCGGTCAACTTTTCCCGCACGCTCCCGGATATAAGGTCCTCGTGAAGCCATGAACGAACACACCGATCTCCTTCCGAATCTCTCCAGTCAAGAAGATGCTTTCGAGGTGCAGCTGCGCGGCTACAGCCGGCGACAGGTCGACGAGTTCGTGGCTCGTTGCCGGAGCCAGGTTCGCGAGCTCGAGGAACGGCTTGGCCGCTCACTGGACGAGACCGAGCAGCTTCGGCAGGAGACGCTGGCGCTCCGCCAGCAGGCCCTCGGCAACCGGCCGGCCCACGAGGAAGTCAGCGAGCGGATCTCGCAGATCCTGAAGCTCGCCGACGACGAGGCCCACGCGCAGAAGAACCGGGCCGACGGCGACATCAAGAAGCAGCTCGCGGACGCGCAGCAGGAAGCGGACCGGACCAAGAAGGAGGCCCGGGAGCAGGCGGAGCACATGCTCACCGCTGCTCAGGAGCAGGCCGAGCGGGCCATCTCGTCCGCCCGGGCCGAGGCGGACAAGACCAGGACCACCGCGCGGGCCGAGGCTGACCACCTGACCGCGGATGCGCGCAGGAACGCGGACAGCACCTTGTCCGGGGCCAAGGCGCAGGCCAAGCAGACCCTGGACGAGGCCACCGCGCGGGCAGCGGCCATTCACGACGGGGCCGAGCGCAGGCTCAACCTGCTGAGCACGCGGCACGCCGAGACCATCCGGCGGCTGACCGACATCCTGGACGGCGTGTCCGGCCTGGTGGCCGCGGAGACCGCCCGGCCGTCGCTGGAGGACGAGGTCGACCAGCAGGTGGCCAAGGCCATGGGCCAGCACCAGGCCGACGGCGGCAACGCGGGGGCCCCCGCCGGCGGGGGCCCCG
>DASWVA010000059.1:0-2151 GCA_036401415.1 Streptosporangiaceae bacterium | reverse complement strand
GCAAGTCCGGCCCGACCAAGAACCTGAGCCAGGGCACAGGCGTGGTCCAGGCCGAGTTCAAGGGCCACTACCTGATCCTGATCTGGGCCGAGTACAGCAACCTCAAGGCGCCGACCACGGACGCCCAGCGGACCCAGCTCGAGCAGTTCTCGTCCAACCTGATCTCGGGCAGCGCCAACATCGCCCTGAGCAACCGCATGGTCAACGGTCACCCGCAGGCGGCCGGTTCCGCTGGCGGCCCGGCCGGCGGTTAGGACCGGACCCGGCGGGTCTCGGCGGCCCGGGCGGCCAGTTCCGCGGGCGGCGGGTACCGCACCTCGGCCAGGCACAGGCCGTGGGCCGGGGCCACGTGCACGGCGCCGTCACGAACCGCGGCAGACAGCAGCTGGCGGGGCCAGCCCAGTTCCCGCCGGTCCTCCCCCACAGCGATCAGCGCCCCGACCATGGCCCGGACCATGTGGTGGCAGAACGCGTCGGCCACCACGGTGGCCACGGCGACGCCGGGCTCCTCACTCCAACCCGCAGCGCGGTCCCGGGCCCAGTCGAGCCGCAGCAGCCGCCGGACCGTGGTCGCACCCTCCCGGCGGCGGCAGAACGCCGCGAAGTCGTGCTCACCGAGCAGCGGGCCGGCCGCGGCGTTCATCCGGTCCACCCGGAGCGGGCGCGGGTGCCAGAGCGTGTCGTGCCGGCGTAGCGGGTCGGCGCCCGCCGGGAAGTCACACACCCGGTAGCGGTACCGGCGCCAGAGCGCGGAGAACCGGGCGTCGAACCCCGGGGGCGCCGGCGCCAGCGCCCGGACCCGGACATCCGGGGGCAGCACCCCGGCCAGCGACCACAGCAGCCGGCCGGGCGGGGCGGCGGCCCAGCCTGACCGGGGCACGTCCACGTGGGCGGTCTGGCCTTCGGCGTGTACGCCGGCGTCGGTCCGCCCGGCCACGGTCAGCCGGGCAGGCCCGGACAGCCGCAGCACCCGGCCGAGCGCCTCTTCCAGGACGCCCTGGACCGTGCGGCGGCCGGGCTGGCTGGCCCAGCCGGAGAAGTCCGAGCCGTCGTAGGCCAGATCCAGCCGCAGCCGGATGACGTCGTCGTCCATTGCCGTGGTCACGTCGCTGGTCCCCATGGAAAGAGCAGCGGGCTGGCCCGGGTACCGGGACAGCCCGCTGTGGTGCCGGGATTAGCTACTCAGGCTCAGGCTCAGGGCTCAGGCGGACTGGCCTTCGTCCTCGGTGGCCGCCGGCGCCTTGTCGCTGGCCGTCGCCCCGGTCGCGGCGCTGGGCGCCGTAACCTCGGCAGCCGGCGTCTCGACGGCTGGCGCCTCAGCGACCGGTGCCTCGGTGACTGGGGCCTCGGTGGCTGGTGCCTCAGCGACCGGGGCCTCGGTGGCTGGTGCCTCAGCGGCCAGCGTCTCGGTGGCGGGCGTCTCGGTGGCGGGCGTCTCCTGCTGCGGACGGCGGACCCGCCGCCGGGGCCGCGAGCTGGCGACCTCGTCCCGGACCAGCTCGATCACGGCCATGGGGGCATTGTCGCCCTTGCGCGGCCCGATCTTGGTGATCCGGGTGTAGCCACCGTGGCGCTCGGCGAAGCTGGGGCCGATCTCGGTGAACAGCGAGTGCACGATCCCCTTGTCAGAGACGACCGTGAGCACCCGCCGCCGGGCGTGCAGGTCACCCCGCTTGGCGAAGGTGATCAACCGCTCGGCGACCGGGCGCAGCCGGCGTGCCTTGGCCTCGGTGGTGGTGATCCGCCCATGCTCGAACAGGGCAGTGGCCAGGTTCGACAGGATGTGCTGCTGATGGGCCGAACTGCCGCCCAGCCGCGGCCCTTTCGTGGGCGTGGGCATTGGTTTCCTCTTCTCGGTCTGTTATGAAGCCGGCAGCGTCAGTACTGCTCGGTCTCCACGTAGCTGTCGTCCTCGTCGGCCCCGTAGTTGTCCACCACGGCACTCGGGTCGAACCCGGGCGGGGAGTCCTTGAGGGCCAGTCCCATGTCGATCAGCTTCTGCTTGACTTCCTCGATGGACTTCGCGCCGAAGTTCCTTATGTCGAGAAGGTCCTGCTCGCTGCGCGAGACCAGCTCGCCGACGGAGTGTATGCCCTCACGCTTGAGGCAGTTGTAGGAGCGAACCGTCAGGTTCAGGTCCTCGATCGGCAG
>DASWVA010000058.1:0-8070 GCA_036401415.1 Streptosporangiaceae bacterium | reverse complement strand
GCAGCCAGTTCCCCGGCCCGGCCCGGGGCCCGGCCGCAGCCGTGCCGCAGGAACGCCGCCGCCGACGAATACCCGGCCGCCGCAAACGCCCCGGTGGAATCGGCCAGTCCGACCAGCCGGGCCAATTCGCCAAGCACCTGGTCGGCGAAGCTCGCGACCTGCCGAACCTGAGCCAGCAGGCTCAGGGCGTCACCGGGTCCGGGACCGAGGGCGGCCAGCTCGGCCAGCACCTGATCCCGGACGGAGACACCCATCGAATCCATATTCGAATGATGACACCGGGGTACGACAAAACGGCCGTGTCCGGCTCCGCGGATCGAGTCCCCGGCCAGCCGGCGAAGCTCTGCACCGGAACCCCGGCAGAATGTCGGTCCCTTCTGCTGGAATCTGGCTATGGAAAGTACCCAGCTGTACCGGCTGATCCGCCAGCCTGCCGCCTCCGGCGCCAGGCTGCCGCTGGACGATGCCCAGCAGCGGGTCGTTCGGCACTACGGTGGTCCGCTGCTGGTGCTGGCCGGGCCGGGCACCGGCAAGACCGCCACCATCGTGGAGACGGTGGCGCACCGCATCGAGGCCCGGCACGTGGACCCGGGCCGGGTGCTGGTCCTGACGTTCAGCCGCAAGGCCGCCGGGGAGTTGCGGGAACGCATCGCGGGCCGGTTGCGCCGGACCATCCGTGAGCCGCTGGCCTTCACGTTCCACAGCTACGCCTACGCGCTGGTGCGGCGGGAGTTTCTGCTCATGGGGGAGGAGCTGCCGCGGCTCCTGTCCGGGCCCGAGCAACTGCTGGAGGTCCGGCGTCTGCTGCGCGGCGAGATCGCCGACGGGGCGTCCTACTGGCCGGGCGCGCTCCGGCCCGCTCTGGCCACCCGCGGCTTCGCCGAGGAGCTCCGGGATTTTCTGCTCCGCGCGGCCGAGCGCGGGCTGGACGGACGCCAGGTGGCCGCCCTGGGTCGCCAGCGCGGCCGCGAGGACTGGGTGGCCGCGGGCCGGTTCCTGGACCGGTATGCGGCCCGGTTCGATCTGGCCCCGGTAGCCGCCTACGACTACGCGGAGATCGTCCGTATCGCGGCAGCGCTGCTGAGCCGGGCCAGCATCCGCCAGCGCGAGCGTGAGGCCTACGACCTGGTGCTGGTGGACGAATACCAGGACAGCGACCCAGCTCAGGAAACGCTGCTCCAGGCCCTGGCCGGGGATGGCCGGGAGCTGGTGGCGGTAGGCGACCCGGACCAGTCCATCTACGCGTTCCGCGGTGCCGACGTGCGGGCCATCACTGAGTTCCCGGTCCGGTTCCGGGCCCCGGACGGTAGTCCGGCCCCGGTCGTTGCCCTCGGCACCAACCGGCGCAGCGGCCCCGTGCTGATCGCCGCGTCCCGCCGTATCGCCCAGCGCCTCCCGGCCGCAAGTCACCGCAACCTCGCCCCCCGGCCCGAGGCCGACCCCGGCACGGTTCGCATCGTGGTCGCCGAGAGTGCCAGCCAGGAGGCCGCGCTGATCGCGGACACGCTGCGCCGGGCGCACCTGGCCGACGGGGTGGGCTGGTCCTCCATGGCGATCCTGGTCCGCTCGGCCACCCGGCAGGTGCCGCTGCTGCGCCGGGCCCTGACCGCCTCCGGCGTCCCGGTTTCGGTGGCCGGTGACGAGTTGCCGTTGCCCGACGAGCCCGGCACCCGGCCGCTGCTGACCTTGCTCCGCTGCGCGCTCACGCCCGCCTTGCTCGACGAGGAGACCGCGGCTGAGCTGCTGACCGGTCCGCTGGGCGGCACCGACGCGCTCGGCCTGCGCCGCCTCCGCCGCTGGCTGCGCGCGACCGCGGACACCCGAACGAGCGCGAACACCCCACCGGATCTCCGAACGAGCGCGAGCACCCCACCGGATACCCGGCTGGCCGCGCAGACCACTCCGGCTGCCGCCGGCCCCCCGGCCTACCGGGGCCCGAGCCGCCTCGTTCTGCCGCTCGCCGAGCCGCTGGCCGGCGCGATCCTCGACCCGCGCATGCTGACCCTGGTCCCGCAGCAGGTCGCCGAGCCCGCCGAAAAGCTGGGCCGGCTGCTCACCGTGGCCCGCACCACGATCGAGGCCGGCCGCAACGCCGAAGAAGTCTTGTGGGCGGTCTGGGACGCATCAGGTCTCGCGTCCCGCTGGCAGGCGGCCAGCGCCGCCGGCGGGGCGGCCGGTGCCGCCGCGGACCGGGACCTGGATGCGGTGCTGGCCCTGTTCGACGTGGCCGCCCGGTTCACCGACACGCTGCCCCCGGGCGCCCCCGGCCTGTTCATCGACAGCCTGACCGGGCAGGAGATCGCCGGCGACACCCTGGCCGAGCAGGCCACCCGGGATGAGGCCGTGCGCATCCTCACCGCCCACCGGTCCAAAGGCCTGGAGTGGGACCTAGTGGTGGTGGCCGGCGTCCAGGAGGAGAACTGGCCCGACCTTCGGCTCCGGGGCTCGCTGCTCGGGGTGGACGAACTGGCCGAGGCCGCCTCCGGCGCACCCACCAGTCCGGGGGCGGACGATGCGGCCGCCGCCGCGCTCGCGTCCAAGTTGCTGGCCGAGGAGCGCCGCCTGTTCTACGTGGCGGTGACCCGGGCCAAGCGGTCGCTGCTCGTCACCGCGGTCGGCGGCGACGGTTCCGACACCCGGCCGTCCCGGTTCCTGGCCGAGCTGGCCGGCGACGACATCGAGACCGAGCGGGCGCTGGAGCCGGGCCACCGCTGGCTGTCGCTGGCCGCGCTCACCGCCGACCTGCGGCGCGCCGTGGCCGACCGTGACCGCCCGGAGCCGGTCCGCCGCGCGGCCGCCGCCCAGCTGGCCCGGCTGGCGCAGGCCGGGACCCGGGGCGCCAACCCGGCCCACTGGTACGCGCTGACCTCGCTGTCCGACGACGGGCCGATCGCCAAGCCGGGTGAGCAGGTACGGCTGTCGCCCTCCCAGGTCGAGGCGTTCACCCGGTGCGGCCTGCGCTGGCTGCTGGAGTCCGCGGCCGGGGCGGGCCGGTCCGACGTGCTGCGGCACCTGGGCACGGTGATTCACGCTGCCGCCGTCCTCGCCGCCCAGGGCGCCAACGACGCCGAGATCAGCGGCCGCATCGACGACATCTGGCACCACCTGGACTTCGGTAGCGTGTGGTACGGCGTCAAGCAGCGCGAGCTGGCCGAGAAGATGGTCCGCCGCTTCCTGGACTGGCACGCCGCCAACCCGCGCGAACTGGTCGCGGTCGAGCAGGCGCTCAAGGTCCAGATCGGCCCGGTGCAGATCACCGGGCGGGTGGACCGGCTGGAGCGGGACGATCAGGACCGCGCCGTGGTCGTCGACCTCAAGACCGGCGGCAGTGCGCCCCGCGAGGAAGAACTCGAGCGGCACCCGCAGCTCGGCGTCTACCAGCTCGCCGTGCTGCTGGGCGCGTTCGAGCGGTTCGGCCTGACCGATCCGGGCGGCGCGGAGCTGGTCCAGGTAGGTAAGGCCGGGTACACGGTGCGGGCCAAGATTCAGCCGCAGCGGGCACTGGGTGATGACGAGGAGCCCGGCTGGGCGAAGGACCTGGTGGAGACGGTGGCGGTGGGCATGGCCGGCCCGGTTTTCGAGGCCCGGGTCAACCCGGGCTGCCGGACCTGCCCGGTGGCCGGATCATGCCCGGTCAACGACAGCGGCGCGCAGGTCGAGCCGTGACCCCCCGCTACGGCCCGCAGGACGTGGCCCGGCTGCTGGGCCTGCCCGAGCCCACCGCCGAGCAGGCCGCGGTGATCGCCGCGCCGGCCCAGCCGCTGGCGGTGATCGCGGGGGCGGGGTCCGGCAAGAGCGAGACGATGGCCGCCCGGCTGGTCTGGCTGGTGGCCAACGGGCTGGTCCGGCCGGATCGCGTGCTGGGCCTGACCTTCACCCGCAAGGCCTCTGCTGAGCTGGCCGAGCGGGTCCGCTCCCGGCTGGACCGGCTGCGCCGTTCCGGAATCGACACCCCAGACCCTGAGCCCCCCGCCAGCGCCGCGCCCGCCAGCGCCGGGTCACCCAACGCCTCCCCCGCCCACGCCCACAACGACGCCGCCCACAACGACGCCGTCCACAACGACGCCGCCCTCATGCTCCAGGCGGACGCCCCGCTGCCGTTCGCTGGGGACCCGGTGATCAGCACCTACCACGCCTACGCGGGCCGCCTGGTCGCCGACCACGCGCTGCGCGAGGGGCTGGAACCGTCCATGCGGCTGATCACGCCGGCCGAGTCCTGGCAGCTGGCTGCCCGCATCGTGGCCGCTTACGACGGCCCGATGGGGGATATCGGGTGGGGGCCGCCCACCGTGACGGCGGCCGTGCTGGCTCTGTCCGGCGAGCTCAGCGAGCACCTGCGCGAACCGGCTGACGTGCTGGTCATCGGGGAGTGGCTGGCCCAGCGGCAGGCCGCGCTGGGCGGAAAGCTGCCCGCGTACGTCAGGAAGATCCTGCAGAGCCAGCGCGCCCGCGAGCAGCTGCTCCCGCTGGCGGCCAGTTACACCAGGGAAAAGACCCGGCGCGAGATACTGGACTACGGCGACCAGATGGCCCTGGCGGCCAGGATCGCCTCCCGCCACCCCGAGGTCGGGCTGGCCGAGCGGAGCCGCTACCACGTGGTGCTGCTGGATGAGTATCAGGACACCAGCCAGGCGCAGCTGGTGCTGCTGCGCGCGCTGTTCGGCGGCGGGCACCCGGTCACCGCGGTCGGTGACCCGTGCCAGTCCATCTACGGGTGGCGCGGGGCCAGCGCCGGCAACCTGCGCCGGTTTTCCGAGGACTTCCCGGTCCTGCCGAAGACGCCGCGCCCCGGCGTGGCCGGCTGGCCCGCCCCGGTGAAACTGCTGTCGACCAGCTTCCGCAACGCCGGGCGGGTGCTGGACACCGCCGCCGTGCTTCAGCAGCAGTTGCGGGCCGAGGCACCCGACGTGCCCCGGCTGAAGGCCGCCCCGGACCGGGAGGGCCGTGGCTGGGTGGCCTGCGCGCTGCTGGACAGCGTGGCGGGCGAGGCCGAATGGGTCGCCGGCCGGGTCAAGCGGCTGCTCATGCTGCCGCCCGGCATCGCCCCGGACGGCCAGCCGTGGCCGGACGGCAGCAAAGCCCTGGTGCAGCCGTCCGACATCGCGATCCTGTGCCGCAAGCGGTCCCAGTTCCCGGCGCTGCGCCGGGCCCTGGAGGCGCGTGACATCCCGGTCGAGGTGGTCGGGCTGGGCGGTTTGCTCACCGTGCCCGAGGTGCAGGACGTGGTGGCCACCTTGCGAGTGCTGAACGACGCGGCCGGATCGGACTCGCTGGTCCGGCTGCTGACCGGGCCGCGCTGGCGGATCGGCCCGCGGGACCTGGTGGCGCTGGGTCGCCGGGCCCGGCTGCTGGCCCGCGTCGACCAGGCCGGAGCCTCATCTCAGGTCGAACGAACTCCCGCGGGCGACGCCGACGCGCTGGCCGAAGCGCTCACTGACTTGACCACCGACGCCGGCAGCCTGGTCGAAGCCCTTGACGATCTCGGCGACCCGGCCGCGTACTCCCACCACGGTTTCACCCGGTTCCGCATCCTGGCCGGGGAGCTGCGCACGCTCCGGGGCCAGCTCGGCCGCCCGCTGCCCGACCTGATCGGTGAAGTCGAGCGGACGCTCGGCCTGGACATCGAGCTGGCCTCGCGGCCGGGTGCGGATCCGCTGACCGCCCGGGCTGACCTCGACGCGTTCACCGACGCGGCCGATGATTTCGCGGGTTCCCGGGAGGAGCCCACGGTGGGCGCGTTCCTGGCCTACCTGAGCGCGGCCGAGACCGAGGAGTTCGGCCTGGAGACAGGCCGGGTCGGCGAGACCGATTCGGTCAAGCTGGCCACCGTGCACACGTCCAAGGGGCTGCAGTGGGCCGCGGTGCTGGTGCCCGGGCTGGCCGCCGGGGAGCGGTCGCAGGTCTTCCCGGCCCGTCCCCGGCTGTCCACCCGCTGGACCGACAACCCGCGGCTGCTGCCGTTCGGCCTGCGGGGCGACGCCACCGACCTGCCGGCCCTGCGCGACCTGGACCCGGCTTCGGTGGACGCGTTCACCCAGCGTTGCGCTGACCGGGACCTGGCCGAGGAGCGTCGGCTGATGTACGTGGCCGCGACCCGGGCCGCATTCTGGCTCGGTTGCTCGGGCTACTGGTGGGGGGAGGGCGCCAGCGTGCTCGGGCCGTCTCCGTTCCTGGACGAGGTGCGGCGGGCCTGCCAGGCGGGCACGGGCCGGATCGACGAGTGGGCGCCGCCGCCCGCCGAGGACGACGTCAACCCGGCGCTGGCCGAGCCGGCCGCGGCGAACTGGCCGGCCAGCCCGGACGGCCAGCGCTACGAGGCCGTCCGCGAGGGTGCCCGGCTGGTCACCGCGGCCATGAACGGCACCAGTGCTTCCACCGGGCCGGCCGACGATGGCACCGCCGAGCTCCCCCCGGACGACCAGGGGCTGATCGCGGCCTGGCAGCGCGATGCCGAGCTGCTGCTGGCCGAACGGGAGCGCCGCCGCGCCGACGGTGGCCTGCGGGTCACGCTGCCCGGGCACCTGTCGGTGTCCGCCCTGGTCACACTGGCCCGCGACCCGGCCGAGCTGGCTCGTCAGGTGCGCCGGCCGATGCCACGCCCGCCGGCCCCGTACGCCCGCCGGGGCACCGCCTTCCACCAGTGGCTGGAGGAACGCTTCGGCCAGCAGCGGCTGATCGACACCGACGACCTGTTCGGCGGCGGTGACCTGGCCGGTGACACCAGCCCGGCCGCCCGCTCCGAGGCTGAGGCCGAGGCCGACCTGACCGTGCTGCGGGAAAAGTTCGAAGCCAGTGAGTGGGCGGGCCGCTGGCCGCGCGAGGTCGAGGTCCCATTCGAGACCCTGATCGGCGACCGGCTGGTCCGTGGCCGGATCGACGCGGTGTTCGACGACGCCCCGGACGGGCTGGTCGACGTGGTGGACTGGAAGACCGGGCAGCCGCCCGGCTCCGAGCCGGAACAGCACGCGGTCGCCGTACAGCTCGCCGCCTACCGGCTGGCCTGGGCCGCGCTGGCCGGTGTCCCGGTGGAACGGGTCCGCGCCGCCTTCCACTACGTACGGCGGGGTCTCACCGTCCGCCCCGCCGACCTGCTGGATCAGGCCGGCCTGGCCGCCCTGATCGAAGCCATCCCCGCCGAGGCAACCCCGCGATGAGTCCCGCCCACCCAGCCAGCCCAGCCGACCCAGCCGGCCCAGCCGGCCCAGCCAGCCCAGGCGGTCTGCGCACCGCGCGCCTCCTGCTCCGCCGCTGGCGGCCGGAGGACCGGGCGCCGTTCGCCGCGATGAACGCCGACGCCGAGGTGATGGAGCACTTCCCGGCTGTGCTCACCCGGGCCGAGAGCGACGCCTTCGCGGACCGTATCGAGGCCGGCTTCGCCGCCCACGGCTTCGGCTTGTGGGCCCTGCAGGTCGCCCAGCCGGGTGAGCTGGCCGGTGAGTTCATCGGCTTCACCGGCTTGTCCGTGCCCAGCTTCGAGGCCCACTTCACGCCCGCGGTCGAGGTCGGCTGGCGGCTGGCCCGCCCCGCCTGGGGCTTCGGCTATGCCAGCGAGGCGGCCCGCCGGGCGCTGAGCGCCGCCTTCGGCGACTACGGCCTGCCCGAGGTGGTCTCGTTCACCAGCGTCACCAACGAGCGCTCCCAGGCGGTGATGCGCCGCATCGGCATGACCCACGACCCCGCCGGCGACTTCGACCATCCCCGGCTCCCCTCCGGCCACCGCCTGCGCCGCCACGTGCTCTACCGCGCGGCCCGGCTCGACTGACCAGCCCGGCCCGACTGACCAGCCCGGCCGTCCGAGAAATCCGGGAAGGTCGTCAACGTCGCCTGCAGGGAGCCGAGCGTCTCCAGCATGACCTCGAACAGGGTCCGGTCATCGTCGCGGTCCAGCCACTCCTCGAGTGCGACCTGGATGACGGTCACCGTGGTCTCGGCCAGCAGGACCGCGGTGCTGGCGTCGACGCCACGGCGGGCGAACCCGGCCCGGATCGCCTCGCCCAGGTCGGCCCGCTTGCGCAGATCCCGCTCGCGCAGACCCTCGTCTGACCGGATGATGGCCCGCCGGACGCGGAT
>DASWVA010000057.1:0-1544 GCA_036401415.1 Streptosporangiaceae bacterium | reverse complement strand
CGCTCACTGGTGCACCATCTCTCTAACCGAGCCACTCGCTTGTCTGCTGAGTGAGAGGGTTCGGGTGCACCCCTGGTCCCCGCCGGGCCATCGCCAATCTCGCTCGACCCTCGAGGTCCAGCATGAGTTCTGCGAGGCCCGGCGGCCCAGGACGCCCAGACTGGCTACAGGGCTATGCGCCAGAGAGCGCCGATCAGTGAGCGACCGGCTGCGGTGTCCCGGGACCACCGGGTGTCTTCCCACTGACGCAACAGCGAGAGGACAACCATGAGTATCGACCAGAGTGCTGCCGCGGCGCGCGTCACCGCGGGAGTTGACTGGGCCAAGGACGACCACGCCGTCTGCGTGGCCGGCGATCAGGGCGAGGCACTGGAGCGCTTCACCATCCGCCATGATGCGGCCGGGCTGAGGGAGATGGCCGCCCGGCTGCTGCGCGCCGGGGTATCGCAGGTCGGTATCGAGCGCGGCGACGGGCCGGTCGTCGATACCCTGCTGGCGGCCGGGCTGACCGTGTTCGTCATCCCTCCGGGCCAGGTCAAGAACCTGCGCAGCCGGTACGGGTCGGCCGGGAACAAAGACGACCGGTTCGACGCCTACGTCCTGGCCGACGTGGTCCGCACCGACGCCCGGCGGCTGCGGCCGATGGAGCGCGACAGCGAGCAGACCACCGCCCTGCGCTCGACCGTGCGGGCCCGCCGGGACCTGGTCGGCCACCGGGTCGCCGCAGCTAACCAGCTGCGCGCCCACCTGCAGATCGTGTTCCCGGCCGCCGCGGCGCTGTTCGCCGGCATCGACTCGGCGATCACCCTGGCGTTCCTGAGCCGCTTCACCACCCAGGAGCAGGCCGACTGGCTGTCGCCCCTGCGCCTGGGCGCCTGGCTGAAGTCCGTCTCCTACAGCGGGAAAACCGACCCCGCGGTCCTGCACGCCCGGCTGCTGGCCGCACCCCGCGGCCACACCGGCCCGCACGCCCGCGTCCACGCCGGGACTACCGTCGCCCTGGTCGCCGTCCTGCGCGCCCTGAACGCCCAGATCCAGGCCCTGGCCGCCAGCATCGCCACCCAGCTGGACGCCCACCCCGACGCGGTGATCTTCCAGTCCCTGCCCCGCTCGGGCACCATCCGCGCGGCCCGGCTGCTCGCCGAGATCGGCGACGCCCGCGGCGTCTTCCCCACCCGCGACTCCCTGACCTGCCTGGCCGGAGTCGCCCCCTCCACCCGGCAGTCGGGCAAGGTCAAGGCCGTCACATTCCGCTGGGGCGCCGACAAGCAGCTCCGCGACGCCCTGTGCGACTTCGCCGGGGACTCCCGCCGCGCCAGCCCCTGGGCCGCCGGCCTCTACGACAAGGCCATCGCCCGCGGCTGCGACCACCCCCACGCCGTCCGCATCCTCGCCCGCGCCTGGGCACACGTCATCTGGCGCTGCTGGCAGGACCACGCCCCCTACGACCCCGCCGCCCACAACAGCCTCCAGGCCATCCTCAACCAGCAACCGCCAATCGCCACCTGACTCAGGCGAAGGGGTTGACACAGGGCAACTCATGC
>DASWVA010000056.1:0-8471 GCA_036401415.1 Streptosporangiaceae bacterium | reverse complement strand
GCCCGGCTGGAGGCCGAGACCGGCGTCCGGCTCATCCAGCGCGCCGGGCGCGGCATCCGCCTCACCGACGCCGGCCGGCTGCTGGCCGACCGGGGTGCCGAGGTGCTGGGCCGCCTCGACGCGGCCGAGAACGAACTGGCGGCCCACGCCGGCCTGCGCGCGGGACGGGTGCGGCTCGCGGCGTTTCCTTCGGCGCTGGGGACGGTCGTCCCGGCCGCGGCGGCCATGCTCCGGGCCGGGCATCCCGGCATGGACCTGCGGCTGGCCGAGGCCGAGCCGCCGGAGGCGCTGCGCATGCTGCGGGCCGGCTACGTCGATGTGGCGCTGGTGTTCCGGCACGTGCAGGGCGTCCCGGACGGGAGCGGGCCCGGGATCTCACCGCCGCCGGCCGGCCCGGAGGAGGAAGGCACCCGCGGGCAGCTGATCCTGGACGAGCCGGTGCACCTGGTCACCCGGCGCCAGCCCGGCGGCGGACCGGCTGGCCGTCCGGCCGGCGGCCCGCTGGGCGGGCCGGCCGGGGACCTGGCCCGGTACGCGCACTGCCGGTGGATCGCCGGCTGCGACCGGTGCCGCATCAACCTGATGACCCAGTGCTCGCTGGCCGGGTTCACGCCCAGGATCGCCTTCACCACCGACGACTACGTGGCCGTCCAGGCCCTGGTCGCGGCCGGCCTGGGGGTGGCGACCCTGCCGGACCTGGCCCTGCGCGCGGCCCGGCACCCCGCGATCCGCACCACCGAGCTGCGCGGGGCGCGGCGGCGGGTGTACGCGCTCCAGTACGGGGATCCGCCGGACTCCCCCGCCGCCACCCGGCTCATCGACGCGCTTGGGGCGGCGGCCGCCGCGGACAGCGGCGAGGTCGCCCGTCCCGGGCTGCAGTCCCGCGCGTGACTCCGGGCCCGGGGCGGTTCCGGCGCGGCGGGCGCGATCTGGTCCCATGAAGGGATGAGCCAGCAGACGCGGCGGTCCGGACGGTGGACCGTGGACGACCAGATCGCATCGCCGTGGCATTACATCGACGTGGAGGTGCCACCGGGGACGCGGGCGCTGCGGGTCGAGGTCCGCTACGACCGGCGGGCCGGCGTGCTCGACCTCGGCTGCCTGGGGCCGGGCGGGTTCCGCGGCTGGTCGGGCGGGGCCCGGGACCGGTTCGAGATCGGGGCCACGGCGGCGACGCCGGGCTACCTGCCGGGGGAACCCGAGCCCGGGCGGTGGCAGGTGATCGTCGGGCCCTACCGGGTGCCGCCGGACGGCCTGGCCTGGGAGCTCGTCGCGGAAGCGGTCAGCCACGGCGGCCCGGACCGCACGCTGACCCCGGCCCCGGCGCCGGACCCGCCCCCCGCGGCCGAACGTCCGCCCGGGCGCCCGCTGCCCGCCGCCCCCGGACGACGGTGGTGGGCCGGTGACCTCCACACCCACACCGAGCATTCGGACGGGGTGCAGACGGTGGCCGAACTGGCCCGGCTGGCCCGCGGGAACGGGCTCGACTTCATCGCCGTCACCGACCACAACACCATCAGTCACCACCGCGAACTGGCCGCGGCCAGCCGCCGGTACGGGATCACGCTCATTCCCGGCCAGGAAGTCACCACCAGCCAGGGGCACGCCGGCGCGCTCGGGGACATCGGCTGGGTCGACTTCCGCGAACCGGCGGCGAACTGGCTGGCCGCCACCCGGGCGCGCGGCGGGCTGCTCTCGGTCAACCACCCGTTCGCCGGGCCGTTGAGCTGGATGCACGCCATGCCGGAGCGGCCGCCGCTGGTCGAGGTGTGGCACTGGAGCTGGCTCGACCTGAGCTGGACCACGCCGCTGTCCTGGTGGCGGGCGTGGGACCCGGGCGCCATCCCGGTCGGCGGCAGTGACTGGCACCGGCCCGGCTCCGACGCACCCCTCGGCACCCCGGTGACCTGGGTGGAGAGCGAAAGCGACGAACCGGCGGCGCTGCTGGCCGCCGTCGGGGCCGGCCGGGTGGCGATCTCGGCGGGCCGGGACGGCCCGGTGCTGCTGCGGACCGGGGACGAACTGATCGCGGTGGACGCCGACGGCACCGTGCTGGCCGGGCCGGACGGCCCGCGGCACCGGGTGCGCGGCGACCGGGCCCGGTTCGCGGCCCTGCCCGGGTGCCACCGGCTGCTCAGCGCGGCGGGCGCGACGCTGGCCCTGACGCCGTGACCCGGTCACGGCGGGCCGACGAACTGATCGAGCGGGCGCGGGCCCTGGCCACCCCGGGTACCCGGCGGATCCTCGGCATCGCGGGCGCCCCCGGGGCGGGCAAGAGCACGCTGGCCGCGCTGGTCACCGCCCGGCTGGGCGGTCAGGCGGTGCAGGTGCCCATGGACGGCCTGCACCTGGCCGACGCGGAACTGACCCGGCTCGGCCGCCGGGACAGCAAAGGCGCGCCGGACACCTTCGACGGCTTCGGTTACCTGGCCCTGCTGCGGCGGCTGCGGACGCCGGTGGCGGGCGAGACCGTCTACGCGCCCGCGTTCGAGCGCACCATCGAGCAACCGGTCGCGGGCACCATCCCGGTCGACCCGGCCGTGCCCCTGGTCGTCACCGAGGGCAACTACCTGCTGCTGGACGATCCGCCCTGGCGTGAGGTCAGGAACCTGGTCGACGAGACCTGGTTCGTGGAGATCGACGACGCGGTCCGGGTCGACCGGCTGATCCGGCGGCACGTCGAGTTCGGCAAGACCCCGGCCCAGGCGGCCGAGTGGGTGCAGCGGCTGGACGAGCAGAACGCCCGGCTGGTCGCGGCGACCCGGGACCGCGCCGACCTGATCGTCCGTGACGACGGGCCCGGCTGGGCGTTCTTAGCCGATGGGCTCGACGGCCACCTGGTCGACCAGGCGTTCGTACTCGGTCAGGTTGACGTGGCCGGAGGGGTCCGCGGCGGCGGCCACCGCAGCCGCGTGCCGGAGCAGGTCCGGCCACGACCAGCCGAGCAGCAGGCCGGGCACCAGCCCCCCGACCAGCGCGCCGGGCGGGCCGGAGGTGAGGCCGGGCAGGGCCGCGCGCCACCGGCCGGCCTTGGTCACGACCGTGATCCGGTCCCCGGCCGGGACGGCCACCGCCACCGCGCCCTGGGTCAGCAGGGCGTCGCCGTCGGCCTCCGCACCGGCGGGGTGGCCGCTCTCCTCGTCGGGCACGACCAGGTCGGGGCGGCGGGCGGCCGCGTAGGACAGCGCCTCGCCGCCGGTGTTGACGATGACCGGCACGCCGGCCTCGGCCGCGTAGGTGGCCAGCGAGCCGAAGAGCTCGGGCGGCAGGCCCAGCGGCAGCGTGCCGCACAGCACCACCGCGGCGGCGTCGGCCAGCATGCTCCGGTACTCCCCGGCGAACCGCCCTAGTTCCTCGGTGGTCACGTACGGCCCGGGCTCGCGCAGCCGCATGGTCTGGCCGGACACGGTGTCGGTCACGGCCAGCACCCGCCGGGACTCCTGGCTGATCCCGGTCATGGCGACCGGGATGCCGGACCGGCCCAGGTCCTCCTTGATCAGCTCACCGGTGGCGCCCCCCGCCAGCCCGGCCACCACCACCTCGTGGCCGAACCGGTACAGCACCCGGGCCACGGCCACGGCGCTGCCGCCGGCCCGGTGCCGGACCCGGGTGACGTCCCGGGTGGCCTGCCACGACGGATCTGCGGCCTCGTAAGCGACGTCCAGCGCGGCATTGAGCGTGACCGTGACGATCACTCGGCGCCCGCCCGTCCCGCGCCGGCCCGGGCGGCGTCCGCGCGGGCGAAGCAGTCCGCGAGATGGTCGTTCACGATTCCGCAGGCCTGCATGGTCGCATACGCGGTCACGGGGCCGGTGAACACGAAGCCGTGCTCGCGCAGGTCCCGGGACAGCGCCTTGGACGCCGGCGTCTGGGCCGGGACGTCGGCCAGCGTCGCCGGAGCCGGCCGCGCCTCGCCCGCGTAGCCCCACACCAGGTCGCTGAGGCCGCCGGGGATGCCGAGAGCGGCCCGCGCGTTGGTGATGGTGGCGCTGATCTTGGCCCGGTTCCGGACGATGCCCGCGTCGGCCAGCAGCCGCTGCACGTCGTCGTCGCCGAACCCGGCCACCACGGATGGCTCAAACCCGGCGAACGCGGCGCGGAAGTTCTCCCGCTTGCGCAGGATCGTCAGCCAGGACAACCCGGACTGGAACGCCTCCAGGCAGAGCCGTTCGTAGATGGCCTGGTCGCCGCGGACCGGCCGGCCCCATTCCCGGTCGTGATAGGTGAGGTAGTCCGGGCCGGTCCCCCACGGGCAGCGCAGCCGCCCATCGGGGCCGGTGACCGCGTCAGCCACGGTCATCCTCGGGCGGTTCACCGGGCGGAGGCTCTCCGGCGCCCCGGGCCGACTTGGCCTGGGCGTTCGCCGTCCCCCAGACCAGCCGCTGATGGGGATCTTTGTCCCAGCGGTCATCGCGGTCATCGCGGGCGCCGGCGCGCCTGGCCTGGCCCTGGCCCTGATTCTGGTCCTGGTCCTGGTCCACCAGGCGGCTGGCCGCGTCCCACACCGATCCGGTGGGCGCGCGCCAGCCCGTCGCCGGCGTGACGGGGAGGCTGGTCCGGCCCTCCGGTTCCGCCGGCCCGGGCGGGGCCGCCGCTTCGGCTGGAGCCGTTCCGGCGGCTTCGGCCGGGGCCGCTTCAGCCGGGGACGGTTCAGCCGGGGACGCTCCCGCCGGGGCGACGGTGCTGGCTGCTTCGTCCTGGGTTGCGGCGGCGTTCCAGTCCAGGGCGGTGGCGTCGGGGCTGGTGTCGGCCGGGTTTGCGCTCCAGCCGGGCGCGGGCTCGCTGGAAGGCGGTTCCCACAGTGGCGCCTGTTCGGGGGGCGGCGCCGGCTCCCAGGGGGCCGAGAGGCCGGCGTCTTCCTGGTCGCGCGGTTCCTGGTAGACCGGCTGAGGACGGGTGACCGGCACGGCCGGGCCGGAGTCCCCGGTCCCGCCACCGTCCCCGGCCCGGTCACCGTCCCCGGCCCCGCCGGTGTCCCCGGCCGGTTCCAGCGTCGCCGTCCGGCCGCCTGCGCCGAGCTGGCCGCGCAGGTCGGCGAGCTCCTGCTGCAGGACCGCGATCTCCACGTCACGTCTGGTCACGGCCCTGGCGATGACCCCCAGCGCCTCATCGGTGACGCGCATGTTGTAGCCCCAGGCGGCGGACGGGGGCCGCAGCAGAGCCACGTCGGCAGCGGTCACCGGGCCGAGGTCGATGGGCGGGTAGTCCGGGGCGGCCACGGCCATCTCGCCGCCGCGGCCGGAGGCGACCACGACGACACCGGCCAGGATGACCACCGCCGCGACGAGCATGAGCACAGGCACCTATGAATCGTGCCACGTCCGGTGCGCCGAGTGGCAACTCAGCGCGGCCGGGAGGCAGGTGGCCGGGAACTCAGATGTCGGTGCCGCGGGCCAGACCCTGATGACTGTGCGCCTCGGTGATGATCCGGATCACCTCATCGGCGTCGTCGGCCAGGTGCACCAGGTCGAGGTCCACCGACGACACGTTGCCCGCCACCGCCATGGTGTCCTTCAGCCAGGCCAGCAAGCCGGACCAGTACGAGCTGCCGACCAGGACGATCGGGAACTTGGTGATCTTGCCCGTCTGGACCAGGGTCAGCGCCTCGAACAGCTCGTCCATGGTGCCGAACCCGCCCGGCAGGACCACGAACGCCTGGGAGTACTTCACGAACATGGTCTTGCGGACGAAGAAGTACCGGAACTCGAGCCCGATGTCGACGTACTTGTTCAGACCCATCTCGAGCGGCAGCTCGATGCCCAGGCCGACGGACACGCCACCCGTCTCGGCCGCCCCCTTGTTCGCGGCCTCCATGATGCCGGGGCCGCCCCCGGTGATGATCGCGTAACCGGCCCGGGCCAGGCCGCCGGCGATGTCCCCGGCCAGCGCGTACTCCGGGCTGGTGCGCAGGGTCCGCGCCGAGCCGAAGATCGACACCGCGAGACCCAGCTCGGCCAGCAGGCCGAAGCCTTCCACGAACTCGGCCTGAATGCGCATTACGCGCCACGGGTCGGTGTGCACCCAGTCGGCCGGGCCGCGCCGGTCGAGCAGCCGCTGATCGGTGGTGGTCTGCGGGATCTGGTTGCCGCGCAGCGTGACGGGGCCCTGGCGGCGCTCTCGCCGGCCCGGATCGGAATTGACAGTCATCGTCCCCCCACGGTAATCGCGCCCCTCCAGTGTTTCGCGCCGCCGCCCCCGGGCCGCCGCCCCCGCGCCGGCCCGGTCATGCTCAGGCGTTGACGCCGTGGTCCCGGAGAATTTCGTTCAGGGTGGCCTTGTCGTGGCGGTCACCCTCGGTGAGCCGCCGGAGCACGAGCACGCAGGGCAGGCCGAACTCCCCGCCCGCGAACTTGCGGGTCCGGGTGCCGCTGACGCAGACCGACCAGGCCGGTGCCTGGCCGCGGGGCAGCTCGTCACCGGTCCCGGCGTCGATCACGTGGGTGCTGGCGGCCAGGATCGTGCCCGCGCCGAGCACCGCGCCGTCGCCGACCCGGGCCCCGTCCACCACCATGCTCCGGGAGCCGATGAACGCCTCGTCGCCGACCACGACCGGCACCGCGTTCGGCGGCTCGAGCACGCCACCGATGCCGACCCCCCCGGACAAGTGCACGTTCTTGCCGATCTGGGCGCAGGAGCCGACCGTGGCCCAGGTGTCCACCATCGTGCCCTCGTCCACGTAGGCGCCGATGTTGACGAACGACGGCATCAGCACCACCCCGGGCGCGACGTAAGCGCCCCAGCGGGCGATCGCGCCCGGCACCACCCGCACCCCGTCCAGCCGGGTCTTGAGCGGCACCCGGTCCTGGTAGCGGAACTCCCCGGCCTGGGACCGGGTCATCGGCAGCAGCCGGAACGCCAGCAGGATGGCCCGCTTGGCCCGCTCGTCCACCACGACCTCGCCGGTGCCGGGCACGACCTGGGCGACCCGCGCCTCGCCGGAGTCGAGCTGGTCGACGGCGGCGGTCACCTCGGTCCGGGCGGACGTGTCGTCCGGCGTGAGCCGGGACCGGTCTTCCCACAGCTCGTCGAGGCGGGGGGACAGCGCAGAGACGAGCGCGGCCGGGCCGGCCGCCGAACCGGATGCGTCGTTCATGGCCTCGGAGCTTAGCCCGCCGGCGACAGCACCCGGGCAGGTACCGATCGCCCTCGCCACCGCCCGTCCGCCGGTACCGTCGTTGGTGTGCCGAGGAGACGAGCGCGCCGACGGGGGGTCGCTATCTTCATGACGTGCGTCGTCGCGCTGCTCGGCGCCGGGGCCTACTTCGCCTACTCCGCCTACCAGCACGTCACGACGATCCTCATCAGCCCCGGCTGCCAGGCGGGCAGCGGCCAGAACGCGGTCGCCCTCGACCCCGAGCAGGCCAGCATCGCGGCCACCATCGCCGGGGTGGCCGCCCGCCAGCAGCTGCCTGCCCGGGCGGTGACCGTCGCCTACGCCACGGCCATGCAGGAATCGAAACTGCACAACCTCGACTACGGGGACCGGGATTCGATCGGGATCTTCCAGCAGCGGCCGTCGCAGGGCTGGGGCACCACGGCCGAGCTTCAGGACCCGGTCTACGCGACCAGCGCGTTCTTCCACGCGCTGACCAGGATCCCGGACTGGGCGACGATCCCGGTGGACCAGGCGGCCCAGGACGTTCAGCACAGCGCCGACGGCTCGGCCTACTCGCAGTACGACCTGATGGCTACCGCGATGACCAGCGCATTCACCGGCCAGTGGGCCCGGCCGGTGTACTGCTGGGCCGCGGCGGGCCCGGCCCCGGCCAAGAACCTGGCCGGAGCGGAATCGGCCCTGCGCGCCGCGTTCGGCCCGCCCGGTGAGGCGCACCCGGTGACCGGGATCGCGATGTCCGGCCCGGCCGGATCCCCGGCCGTGACGGTGCGGGTGCAGCCGCAGCAAGCCTGGGCGGTAGCCTCGTGGCTGGTGACGCACGCGCAGGCCTACGGCGTCAGCGACGTGCGCTACAGCGGTTACCAGTGGACGGCGTCGGACGGCAGCCAAGGATGGCGTCCCGCAACCGGCTCGGCCAGCACCACCAGCGGAAGTATCCTGCTCCACTGAACCGCCACGGCGGCTGGAGCGGCATACTGATCGCGAGTAGTAAAAAGGCCCGGGCGCGGCCCCGCCGGCCCGGACGACAGAGGAGTTCACCCGTGACCTACATCATCGCGCAGTCGTGCGTCGATGTGCTTGACAGGGCCTGCATCGAAGAGTGCCCCGTGGACTGCATCTACGAGGGCGAGCGCATGCTCTACATCCACCCCGACGAGTGTGTGGACTGCGGGGCGTGCGAGCCGGTGTGCCCAGTGGAAGCCATCTACTACGAGGACGACGTCCCCGACCAGTGGAAGGACTACTACAAGGTCAACGTCGACTTCTTCGAAGAACTCGGCTCGCCCGGCGGCGCGTCCAAGACCGGCAAGATCGGCAAGGACCACCCGCTGGTGGCGGCGCTGCCGCCGCAGGG
>DASWVA010000055.1:0-4072 GCA_036401415.1 Streptosporangiaceae bacterium | reverse complement strand
CCGGGCGGCGTCGCTCTGCGACCGGCCCTTGCCGGAGATGGGGAAGAACAGGTCCGGTTCGACGGTGCGGCAGGCTGACTGCTCCACCCAGCTAGCTGAGACCACGACGCGCCCGGGAAATACGGTGATTGAGCATGACATCAGCATCACAGCCGTGCTCAGGCCGGCGATAGCACCCACGCGAAGACCTGGCCGGATTCACGAGCAGAAAGCGAAATCCGGGCCCGGGCCGCCCGCCGCGGGTCATTACGGTCCGGTGCGGTAGACATCGGTCCATGGATCAAACTGCCGTCCCACCGCCCGACGCCCAGGCCGCCCGGTGACCCGGGCCAGTGAGGGACGGTCGCGGCGCAGCCGGCTGCTATGGGTCGTGGACCGCTGGGCGGGCCGGCCGCTGATCGCCCTCGGCGTGCTGGCCGTCTCGTCGACGTGGGTCCTGCTCAGCGTGGTGTTCGGCTTCCCGGCCCGCTGGGAGCAGGTCTTCCAGTCGCTGGTCGCGGCGATCACCGTGACCATGGTGTTCGTCATCCAGCACACTCAGTCCCGCCATCAGGCCGCTACCCAGCGCAAGCTCGACGAGATTCTCCGGGTGCTGCCCGACGCCAACAAATCACTCATCACCTTGGAGCATGCGTCGGATTCGGAACTGCGAGCCGCCCGCCGCCAGCACAGCCAGATCCGCCAGACCGCCCTGGACGAGCTTTCCAGGCGCGGTGAGCAGGAGGCGGACGCGGCGTCCCCGGGATAACGCCCGGCCGCGGTCCGGTAATTGGTCCCGCGACCGCAAAGGGCGCCACGGTCTGGGGGGAATGCCATTTTTGTTAACTGTGCATACACTGCACTGGGGGAATGGTGCGACGTTCTTGCATCGTTTGACCGGCAGCACAGAACCGCTACGGGAGAAAGATCGCAGGCTGCCACCCGGCGGGCCGGAGGGCCCGATGCTGACCGGCCGGGTTCTTAGTTATTCAGCCTTCGATCGGCTGGCCGCACCGCTCGTCAGGGCGAAGAACAATGACCGCACAACTGACCGCAAACGGTTGCACAAAAGAAGGCCGCTTCGCATTTCGTGCCAGAGCGTGCGTATTCGGTGCTGTGATGAACATTTCGCTGTGCTGTCATTGATATATGGCATCTGATGCGCTGAAGTACCGGCCGCCGGACGAGAAGCTGGTCGCGATGGCCGGGATCCTGGTCAGCGAGCAGAGCCCGGACAAGACGCTGCGGCAGATTCTGGAGCTGGCGTGTGCGGCGATGCCCGGCGGAGACGAAGGCGGGATCACGCTGCTGGACCGTGAGGGGCCCAGTACGGCCATGTCCACCAGCGCCGTGGCGTTGCGGCTCGACAGCACGCAGTACACCGCCGCGACCGGTGGCCCCTGCGTGGACGCCTACCGGCGGCAGCAGGTCCTGCGGATCAGCGCCACGAGCCGGGATCAGCGCTGGCCGGAGTTCTCCCGCACCGCGGCGGCCGCCGGGCTCAACTCCACCCTGTCGATCCCGCTGATCGTGGGCGGTGATGGGCTGGGCACGCTGAACCTGTACTGCCACGACGAGGACGGGTTCCCGGCCGGCGATGACCGGATGGCCGCCACGCTCGGTTCCGCGGCCTCGGTGGCCCTGGCCAACTCCCGCACCTTCTGGAAGGCGGCCCGCCTCACCGACCAGCTGGAGCAGGCCCTGTCCTCCCGGGGCTCCGTGGAGCGGGCCACCGGCATCTTGATGGCCAGGCACGACTGCACCCCCGAGTACGCTCTGCATCTGCTGGCCTCGACCGCCCAGCACAACCGGCTCACCGTCACCGACGTGGCCGATGACCTGATCGAGCGCACCGGCCACCCGCAGCCATCAGCATCAGCGTGAGCCGCGGCGCGCCGGCTCCGCGGCGGAGCCCGCCCGGCAGGGTCAGGCGCCGGTCACGCTGGGCTGCCCGTTCTCCAGGTGCCCGGCAAAACGCTGCGACCAGGAGGCGTCGCTGCTGATCGTGACGGTCAGGTCATACCAGCCGCCCGAGCCGTGCAGCGGGTCCGCGGTGTACCCGGCGGAGCCGCGCCCGCCCACGCGGCCGGTGTACGGCCGGTCCTGGCTGTAGGCGTTGGCCGTCACGGTGAACGTCACCTCGTCCTCGCCGCTGTTGGCCAGGGTCAGCCGCAGCCGCGGCCCGTCGCCGCAGCCGGTCCCGGTGTACTCCGCGCACACGGACAGCTGGGCGCCAGCGGCCGCGGTGTCGCCGGTGAAGCGGCGCAGGAACCGGTTCGGCCCGGTGACGGTGATGTCGTACCTGGTCTCGCCGGCCACGGCGCCAACCGCGGCCCACCCGGCCGACGTGCGGCACGGAACCGAGGGCGCGACGGTGTACTGGCCGGGAAACCCCGCTGGGTAGTCGGCCAGTGCGGGGACGGCGGCCAGGTTGTTGTAGACGGTGAAGTGGCTCGCCTTACGGACGTGCGGGCCGCTGTTGCTGAAGGCCAGCTGCGCCGTCACCGTACCGCCAGCCGCGGTGAAGCCGGTCAGGCTGGCGTTTGGCTGCACGGGCAGCGGCCGGGCTGGCTTGGCCCCCGGCTCCTGGGCGGGCATCGCGTTGCTGCCGGGCCGCGGGACGTACTCCGTCCCGGTCACCAGCGCGCCCGGGTCCGGCAGGCAGGGCAGCCCGTACACCGGCGACTTGAAGTCGAACGCGCCGGTCAGGTCGCCGCAGACCTGGCGGCGCCACGCGCTGATGTTCGGGCAGATCGCGGGCCGCCCCCGTGCGGCCGTCCACTTCTCCAGGAACTGGATCACCGAGGTGTGGTCGGCGGTCTCGGAGGTGACCCAGCCGCCGCGGGTCCACGGCGACACCAGGATCAGCGGGACCCGGAAGCCGAGGCCCACCGGCGCGGGGGCGGCCAGGCCGTCCTGGCCCCGGGCCGTTCCGCTGACGAACTCGTCCTTCTCGCCCGGGGCCGGCACAGGCGGTGGCACGTGGTCGAACTGCCCGTCGTTCTCGTCGTAGTTGACGATGACCAGGGTGGAGTTGAATACGTCAGGGTCGGCGTGGAGCGCCTCCAGCACGGCCCGCAGGAAGTAGGCACCGTTGCCCGGCGCGGTCACCGGGTGCTCGGAGAAGAACTGGTTGCTGACCACGTAGGAGACCTGCGGCAGGTGACCGGACACCACGTCGGCCCGGAGCGCGGCCGCGAGGTCGTCGGCGTTCCGGGCCGGCACGCCGCTGTCGGTGGTGATGCTGGCCACGCCGCCCGGGTACAGCGGGTTCGACGGATCGGGCACGCCCGGCCGGCCGGTCGCCGGGTCGGTCTGGGCCGCGTCCATCGTGGCGAAGGCCGCGAAGTACGGCGGGGCGTTGTCGCCGTAGTCGTCGGCACAATGGTAGGACCGCCAGGATACGCCCGCCTGCTGCAGCGTCTCGGCGTAGGAAGGCCAGGTCAGGAAGTTCCGCTGCTGGTCGCCCCCGCCGTCGTAGGCCACGTGCGGAGCCGTGCCGCCGTACCCGGGGTGCGACTGGCCGGCATTGATCGTGCCGCTCATCAGGTAGATGCGGTTCGGGCCGGTCGCGCTGATCGCCGAGCAGTGGTAGCCATCGCCGACCGTGTACGCGTCGGCCAGGGCGTAGTGGAACGGCAGGTCCTGACGGGTCAGGAAGCCCATCGTGGTGGGGCCGCCTTTGGACTGGATCCAGCCGTTCATCAGCCCGCCGTACCAGGCGCCGTGCTGGGTCAGCCAGCTGTGGTCGGTGCCGCCGTAGTGGGCCGCCCCCAGTTCCGCGCTCGGCGGGACCGCGCCCTGCCACTCGCCGGTGCCGCTCAGCCGCCACGGGTACTGGGTGGCCGCGCCCATTTCCGGTGTGCCCGGCTGCTGGAACACCGGGTTGCCGCCCGGCAGCGTGATCGCCGACCGGTCGCCGAAGCCGCGCACGCCACGCATCGAGCCAAAATAGTGGTCGAAGCTCCGGTTTTCCTGCGTCACCACCACGACGTGCTGGATGTCGCGGATGTCGCCGTACCGCTTCCCCGGGCCGGGCATGAGAAGTGACCTCCAGGTTGCTCATGAGCAACGCGCAGCGCTCAGCGCCAAC
>DASWVA010000054.1:0-1722 GCA_036401415.1 Streptosporangiaceae bacterium | reverse complement strand
ACGCTTTCAGCGGCGCACCCGTAGAAGAATGAGGCGAGTGCCCGACATCAAGGCTGGTTGAGCCAGTCGTCAGCCGCTGGGCCGCGGCGGCCGGTTTCGGGCTGCGTCGGCGAACCTGTCAACTAGCCAATTAGGCCACTCTGACCTTACCGCGGGGCGAGCGGGCGGCCGATCGGCCAGCTTGGTAAAAGTGCTGCTCACTGACCTTGCCGTCGGTGGTCATCATGATCGCTACCGCGGCCACGCGGCCTTCCTGACCCGGAGCTGCAAGATCAAAAAGTGATCCACGCGTATCCGTCGTGTAATAATTCGCCCGAAGCGGTCGTCCGGACGGGTCACCTACCCGGCGGGGGCAGCGGTTAGCCACGTACCGGCCGCAATCAATACGGAAGGGAGGTGTCACGAACATGGCCAAGCATCACTCCCGTCCTTCCCTGCATTACCGCTACGAGCACTACGATCCCCGCTGATCATGACTGGTGGCGCTGTCGGCGCCCAAACCTTCCGGGAGCGGAGCGGCGCCGACAGCGAAGATTCAGTTGCACGCGCTCAGCGGCCGCCGTGGAGCGGGCGGCTCAGCTCGGCGGGACGGGTCGACTCCTGGCACGCCCGGGTGTAGTAGTTCATCACCGCCACCACCCGGAGGTCACCGTCGGACCGCAGCGGGCGCACGTAGTGGGGGCACCGGCGGCCGTCGAAGAAGATCAGATGACCAGCCTGGGGCCGGAGCACCGAGCACGACCGCTCGACCTCGGCCAGGCTGCGGGCCGCCTCGTCGTGACCGAAGACCAGCTCGCCCCCGGCACCAGGCCCGTGGTCGGTACAGAACAGCAGGCCGGTCAGCGGGTTGGAGTCCACGTGGCACTCGAACCGCATCCGGGTACCGCGCTGCACATTCAGCACGGCCCGGTACCGCTCGTCCGCGGCGGCGCGCACCTCGCCGCCGATGGCCCGCTCCCCCAGTTCACGGAAGCCGTTCAGGTAGAGGTCGCGCAGCCACGGCAACCCTTCGGCCACCTGGCCCGCGTGGACCCGGCCCCGGGTGACGTGCCCGACGTCCGGGGCCTCACGGGAAATGACCGGGGTCCGCGGGAAGTCCCGGTCATCGGACCTGGCCGCCAGGGCCAGCACTTCCTGCCGCCACCACGGCGGCAGCATTCCGGTGGCATCGAATGCCGTCCAGCTGAACGTTGGCAGCACCAGCTGATCCATCCCCCCAACGCTGACTAGATCGCGCCGCGAAAACGTCCCTACCACCATCAGCCACGCCAGGCGCCGGTGGCAACCCCGTCAGGCGGGGACGGCGGCGCGGCTCAGGCCGGAATCTCCACGCGGGTGGCGGTGATGGTCGCGCTGCCCAGGACGGTGTCGCCGTCGTAGAGGACGGCGGTCTGGCCGGTGGCCACCCCCCGGGCCGGTTCGGTCAGCGTGACCTGCAGGTCGTCGCCGGTCAGCTGGGCTACGCAGGGGTGGGCGGCGCCGTGGGCGCGGAGCTGGATGGTGCAGTCGCGGGGCCCGGTGAGGGGGGCACAGCCGGTCCAGACGGGGCGGGACGCGGTGATGTCGTGGATATCGAGGTCGGCCCCGGTGCCGACCGTCACGGTGCGGGTGACGGGCTCGATGGACAGGACGTAGCGGGGGCGGCCGTCGCCGGCGGGGCGGTCCAGGTGGAGGCCGCGGCGCTGGCCGACGGTGAAGGCGTAGGCACCGTCGTGGTGACCG